>JBOGXG010000109.1:0-9250 GCA_050694195.1 Actinomycetota bacterium
CCCAGCTATCGACTCAAAGACCGGATGAAGCCTGAGGGAGGTGATGCGTCATGAGGGTCTGATGTCCCCTGGACCGTCCGACATGTTTCAGCGTACGCGGTCCGACATGATTACTTGACCCCGGACACCTGTTACCCGTGCACACGAAAAAGACATGGAACCTGTCCATGCCTTGGTTATCGACCGGTCCGTCGGTGAGCCTGAGGCCGCGGGCCGGAACCGGGTTCGGGGTTCCTCTCAGGCGGCGCGACGGTGGAAGAGCTGCGCCACGATCCCTTCGCACATCGAGGTGATCTGCGCGGCCATGTCTTCGTAGCCGCGTTTGTTGCCGCCGAAGGGATCCTTGATCTCCTCCCCGACGATGAAGCGGGTGGCCGACGTGCGGTGCTCGTGAGCCCGGGCCACGGCCATGCGAGCTTTCTCGACGGGTGGCGCTTCGGGCAGCGACCCGACCTGGCGGAGCAGGCGATCGAGCTCGGGGAGCGTGAACGTCTTATGCGCCGGGGCGTTCACCTGGACCACCGCGGCCGCGACGTGGGCGAGCTCGAATCCGACGACCAGATCGGCATGCCGAAGGTCCACGATGGAGAGGCTCTGGGACTTGTGCTCGGATAGATCCAGCCCCTGGTGCCGCGCGACCCCGATGACCTCCGGGGGGGCCGGATAGGGGTTCGAGTCGAGGGTTCCGGCCGAGCCGACGTCGACCGGAAGGTCGCGCGTCAGATGCGCGAACAACCTCGCTGCGAAAGGGCTCCGGCAGCGGTTGCCCGTGCAGATGAAGAAGGCGCGGAACCGTCCCTCGTCCGGACCCATGCTGTCGTCGGTCAAGTCAGTGCAACTCCTGTCGCGATCGCCGCCAGGGCGGCGGCATTGACGTACCTCGGGATTCTCGTCATCGCCATGCCCTCTAAAACATCTCGCACGCCCGAGTCTTCCTGCGTTCCCAGATTATGAACCGCCGCCAGCACCGACAACCCCCGTGCCAGGCCGAAGGGGGCGCAGAGGAGCGCTCCCAGTAAGGGATCGCCGGCCACGAAGGACCCGGCCGCGACCACGGCAAAGGTTCCGAAAGATAGAAAGGTGACGAAACCGACTCCCAGTCCGAGTCCGTAGAGGAGGGCGGCGATCGGCGGCGAGTAGAAGGTTCGCCACCACTCGGGGACCTGCCGGTCGAGGTCGGGCAGGGGGACCGGAAGGCCGATCCCCTCCCGCAGCGCGTAGACGACCGCGACGGCTGCCAGAACCCACCAGCCGGCCCGGTCCCACGGCGCCCCGAGGATCGCACCCGCGCCGCCGAGAACGAGCCCGAGGACGGCCGCGGAAGCCGTGGCCCCCAGGGTGTGAACGATCACGGCGGTCCAGTAGGTGCGGTTCCGGCCCCCGTACACGACGGGGGTGATGGTCTCCACCATCGATAGACCTCACGGTCCGAACAGGGTGGACATCCCTCCGATCACCGAGGCGATGATCAGAACGACCGTAAGGGGTACGCCGAGAGATCCCATAGGGGCAAGGTAAGGCCCGCGTCGATGTGATGGAAACGAAGGACGGCTCCGGGATCCCGGAGCCGTCTCTTCGATGCTTGCCCGCCCAACTACTACATGATCCGATCGGGCCCTCGTCCGGGCTTGACGGTGTTGTCCCCGCCCCCGCCGTTCAGCCGGTCGCCCCCCCGGCCCCCGCGGAGGACGTCGTTCCCCTTCCCACCGCGGAGGACGTCGCGACCGCGCTGGCCGCGGACCGAGTCGTCTCCACCTCGGGAGTTGATCAGATCGGCACCGGCGCCCCCCAAGACGATGCCGTTGCCGGAGCCGCCGTAAACGGTGTCGCGACCCGCCGACGATGAGATCGCGTTCCCGTCGGTCTCGCCGCGAGCGGTCGATCCCATGGCCGCGTTCACGAGATGGACGAGGGTGCGCGAGGTGAGGTTCGGGAGCGCACCGACCACGACGTAGTCGTCTCCCTCCGACGTTTCGATCGAGTTGTTCGAGCCCGACGGCACTGCGACCTGGTCGTTGCCCGAACCCGTCACGATCTCGTTGTCGTTACCCGATACAACCAGGCTCACGTCGTAGGCATCGATCTGGACGGTCCCGGCGATCGTGTGCTCCATCGTTCTCGCCATCAGCCTGAGGAGGGCCGAACCGGCCGACGGCTCCTCCGTCGTGATCTGGTTGCCGTCGCCAACCACCGTGATGTTGCTTCCCGACTGTCCCGTGATGACGTTGCCCGACCCCGTCACGATCACGGGACGGTCGCCCTCTACGAAGATCGTGTTTCCGGAACCCGTGATGGTCACCGGGCCGTCGCCGTTGGGGATGTTGATGATCGTGTCGTTCACTTCGACGTCCTGGGGCTCGTCCCCGCCGGGGATGCACCACTCGGCCGGGTCGTCGGCGCACACGGGGAGCTCCGGCCCGGGCTCTTCCGAGGGTGTCGGGTCCGGCGTCGGCGTGGGGGGTGGCGCAGGAACGTCACCACCGCCACCACCGCCACCACCGCCACCGCCACCGCCGCCGGACGGCGGAACAGGGATGTCGCAGGCCCGGCCGTCTGTCTCCGACGTGAGCCAGGGATGGAAGTCGACGCCGTCAGCCACCGAGTCTCCGGTCCCGAGTCCCACACCGGAGGGACCGCTCGCGTCGCCCCACCAGTTGCAGGTCGCGTCCACCGGGGCCGCGGTACTCGTGACGCCACGGGTATTGCCCGTGATGTCGTTGTCGTGGATCTCGACGGCGCTGGTGTCCTCGTCGTCGTATCCAACGTGAACCGCGGTCGAGTTTGCGTGGAAGCGGTTGCCCGTGATGGTGGCGCCGCTACCGGGGCCGAAGTAAGTGGTCACCAGGATGGCGGCCGAGCCCGACCCGTCGCTCGCCGCAACACCGGTGTTCCCGGTCACGGTGTTGTCCGTGACCAAGATGTCGGCACCGTTCCCGATGTCCAGCGCGTAGTCGATCCAGTCGCCGTCGCCCTTGCCCGTATACGTGTTGCCGCTGAAGAGCGACCCCGCGACGCCCGCGCCGTAGTAGTTGACGCCGATGCGTCCGATGTTGGTGAAGGTCGATCCGGTCACGTTCACCGGTCCGTCTCCCATCGCCGCGATGCCGGTTCCGGCGTACGGGCTTCCCGATGCCTGATAGGTGATGTTCTTGAAGTCGACGTCGGTGACGTCCCCCCCGCCGAGGTTGCGGATCGCCTGCCACACCTTGTGGCCGTCACCGTCGAGCACCACATTCTCGATGTCGAACGTTGTGGCCGGGTCGACCAGGAACCACCCGCGGGCGTTGCCGTTGTTGGCCGTGTCCTGGCTCGGCTTCAGGACGGGCTTGGTCTCGCCGATCCCCACTAGCTCGACGTCGTCGGTGATATGGACCTGGCCCGGCGTCGTGTAGGTGCCGGGCATGACCTGCACGGTGCTGTCGGTCACGAGAGCGACCGCTTCCTGGAGCCTGCCCGTGGTACCCGACTGCGGGCTGTCGTCGTCGACGGAGAGGACGGAGAAGTCACCCTGGAAGCCGGCCACGGTCGTTTCAGTGTCGGTGCCGGTATCCAGCCACGGCGAATAGTCGATGGCGCCGGAGACGGTGTCGCAGCCCTCGGATCCGGGACCGCCGGCGCATCCCCACCAGTTGCCGGAGGCGTCGACGGTTACCGCTGTGCTCCGGGCCCCGTTCTCGTTGCCGGAGATGTCGTTCCCGTGGATCTTTACGATGCTGGTGTCCTCGTCGTCGTACCCGACGTGAACCGCGGTCGAGTTGCCGTGCAACCGGTTGCCCGTGATGGTGGCGCCGCTGCCGGCGCCCCAGTAGGTGGTCACGAGGATCCCCGCAGAGCTGGAACCGTCGCTTGCCGCCGTGCCGGTGTTCCCGGTGATCGTGTTGTCCGTGACGATGGCTTCCGCACCGGCCCCGATGTCGAGCGCGTAGTCGAGCCAGTCGCCGTCGCCCTTACCGGTGTAGGTGCTCCCGGTGATGGCGACCTTCGATCCGGTCCCCTTCACGAGCAAGCCGATGCGCCCGATGTTCTCGAAGGTGCTGTCGGTCACCGTGACGTCGCTCGGAGCTCCTCCTGTGCCATGGCTATCCGAGCCGGCGCCTCCGGGGATCGTGCCCCCGTAGCTGGCGATGGCGATACCGGTGTAGGTCGTGTTGCGGATGTTGCGGATATCGACCCCGTCCACAGTAGTGGTGCCGTGGTTCCGCAGGGCCTGTGCCACCTTGAACCCGTCGCCGTCGATCACGATGTTGCTGAGATCGAAGGTCTTCTCCGCGTCGACCAAGAACAAGGCCTGACCGGCGCTGCTGCTGCTGAGATCGCCCGCAGGCTTGAATACGGGCTTGTTCTCTCCGATCCCGACGAGGTTCACGTCCTTCGTGATGTGCACCTGGCCGGCGTAGGTGCCCGGGCAGACCTGGATCTCGTCGCCCGCCGCAGCGGCTGCGACCGCTGCCTGCACGCTCGTGTGGACCGGGGTCGTGTCACAGGGGGCTGCCGCATCGAGGTCCGCGTCGTTGACTACCAACGTAGACGCGGCCCTAGCGGGGCCCACGAAAACGATCGTGCTCGCCAGCATGGCAAGCGCAAAGAGGAAACTCGTCCGCCTCAAGGGATCACTCCTTCATCTCTGGATCCGCCGTGGCTCTCGTCCTGGAGCCACCGTCGCGGTGATCTGTTCTGACTAGGTACGAACGTACCGAGACGAAGGTCGGGACTTAATAGAGCGTTATGCGCAATTTCGCCTTACGTATTGTGCTTGTCCCGTTCCGTCCGATTCGCGCCGCGTGTCACCCCTGGCTCACGACTGGGGGCCGATTGCGTACGTAGTGGTAAGAGCTCGCGAACTTCTCCACGTGGACACGGATGATTGGCGTTCTGATGGAGAACTTCAGGCGTCAGCAGCGGACGTTCGTGTCCCGGAAGCCGATGCAGAACACCTTGGTCCCGTTGTAGCAGTAGCCCGTGACGCTGGCGTCGCCGTTGATCCGTCTTCGGGAGTAGCTGCAGCAGTCGGCGATCCGCCGGATCCGGCCGTTGCAGCAGCGGCTCCAGCCTCCGCCGTAGCGAGGCTTGCCGGTATAGGGGTACCTGTCCGGCACGACCTCCTGACACATGCGGCGTCGCTTCTGTTTCTTCGAGCGATAGATGTCGCCCTTGTCGTCCACGGGATAGCCGTACTTCGGATGAACCGGGTACCCGAACTTGTCGACGCGCGAAAGGGGTCGGTAGGGGTGCGGACAGGAATCCGTCGTGAAGGTATGACCGCAGATGTGGTAGGCCTCGGCTCGTTCCGGCTTCAGCGCGGCCGCTACGAACGGACCGCCGGCGAGAGCCACGACCCCCACGCCCAATCGGCCCAGGAACGACCGCCGGCTGGTTCTCGACGCGATCTCCGTCGACGCGGACTCACCGAGACGTTCAAGCACCGGATGCCGCCCGCTCCGCGCGCGACTCGCGGATGCGACGCTCTGCCGAGTCGATCAGACCTTCCATCTGTTCGAGATTGTTGACGGTCCCCTTCGCTCGCACGACGCCCAGTTCGTCGAGGACGATCACGTACGGTGTCCCCGGCACACCGTAGTCCAGTGCGAGGAAGGGTGCCGGGATGACGGGGGCTTTCAGGTCCCTGGCGCCGTAGACGCGTTTCGTTTCGTGGACGTCGATGTCGGTCAGCAGATAAGGAGCGAGCCGGCCTCGCGTGGCAACGGCGGCGATCGATGGAAGCACCTGTTCGCACACGTGGCATCCCGGCGAGACCCATAGGAGTAACTGAGGTTCACCGGGGCCCGCGATCGTGACCGGGGCCCCGTTAACGTCGGCCAGCTCCGCGCTCTCCGGAGCCTCGCCCAGGGGTGGCCCCTCGTCGTCCATCTCCAGCGCCCCCCGTGGACCGAGCCGAAGGTGAAGGGTGCCGATCTGGCGCGCCAGTGCGACGACGAGTATGACCAGGACGACGACGACGAACCACAGGATGACGTAGGAAACGGTCCACCAACCCTGCACGGCTCTCCTCAGTCCGTCGTGCGTCCGCGCCCCGGCCCACGTTACCTGCTCGCGAGACCACGAACATCCGACCCCTCAGTAGGATGCGGCGATGCCGATGGTGCAGATCCCGGCAGCGTTGCTCGGCGTGGTTTTCGCTTGGTCCGCTGCCGCCAAGCTATTGCATCACCAGGAGTGGTTGGCCGCGCTCGCGCGCTTTCGACTTCCTCCCGTGATGGAGCGTTCCGCACGCGTGGTCGTTCCCGTCGTCGAGTTCCTGGTTCCCGTCTTGTTCGTCGCCGGGTCCGTACGCGCCGGAGCCGCACTCGTTGTCGCCCTGGTCGCTGCTTTCTCGGTGGTGATCCTGCGCGCACGACGCCTCGAGGGGGATCGCCTTCCCTGTGGTTGCTTCGGCAAGAGCAAGGTCCGCGACTATCGCTTGATGCTCATGCGCAACTCGATGCTCGGCGTGGTAGCGGGGATCCTTCTACTGCAGGGTGAGGACGTCGCTATGTTCTCCGGGCTCGGCGCGCCGAGGGGCTCCGAGATCGTCCCGGTCGCACTCGTCATCGTAGGACTCTCCGCAGCTGCGTGGGCGCTATGGGTTGCCTCTTCGTTGTTCCGCAAGGGCCAGTCTTGAGACGCGTCTTGCCGGCGGCGATCCTGATCGCGGCGCTCGCCCTGCCGTTGTGGGCGCTCGGCGAATCGCGGTCGGTTGGTGACTCGCGCGATACCAAAGGACTGCTCGATGTGCGCAAGGTCAAGGTACAGGGGAAGAAGAGGCAGCCTCGCTGGACATTCGTCACCTTCAAGGCGTGGTCCAAGGGGCGGGTGTTCGACAGAGGTTACGCCAACGTTTACATCGACACCTTCGGGGATGCGCGTGCCGATTACTACGCGCTCGTTCGCTCGACCGGCAAGAAGATGCAGGCCCTTCTGTTCCGCGATCGGAAGAAGAGGTCGGATCGGCGCATGGGGTATCTCAAGGTATGGAAACCCGGTGCACGGAAGGTAACGGTCCGAGTCGCGTTGGGAAAGTTGAGGATCCCCCGCGGCCGGATCTTCTATCGTTGGTTCGCGCAAACCATCATGACCGGCCAGCAGTGCCGGCGCGTCTGTTTCGATCGGGTCCCCGATCGGGGAAGCGTGAGGATGTTCCTTCGCGAGCCTCCCCAGCCGACGCCGACACCGACGATCCCGACACCGACGGCTACGCCCGAGCCCTCGGCGTCCCCTAGTCCCACTCCCTCGTCCTAGATAAGGGTGGCTCCGCGACTGATCGTCCTCGGCTGGGACTCGGCGACGTTCGAAGTCGTCGACCCGCTGCTGGCCGAGGGACGGCTGCCGGCGCTTCACGCGCTCATCGACAAAGGCTTTCGCGCTCCGCTCCGTTCCACCTGGCCCCCGATGACCGACTCCGCGTGGACCTCCGCCTTCACGGGGTGCAACCCCGGCAGGCACGGCATCTTCGGATCGTGGTACCGCGCGCCGGGGGAGTACGCATGCCGTTACTTCTCGTCGCGGGACAGGAGGGCCCCGGCGTCTTGGGAGATGACGGAGGACGTCAGACATCTGGTTTGGAACGTTCCGATGACCTTCCCCCCCTCGGAGGTTCCCGGTGTGATGGTCGCCGGCTACGGAAGCCCGCCCGGAGCCCGTATCACCGAGCCCGCATCCTTCCAGGAAGAGATCGCCTCGCGCTGGCCGCTGGCCGATCTTCTGGACCGCGCCCCGCATGGATCGCTGGAGACGTTCCGTGCCGACCTCATCCGCGGGCTCGAGGTGCAGAGTGAGGCTCTGGTCTGGGCGGCGCGCGAGTCCGGCGCCGATTGCGTCTCCGCCGTGTGGCCACACGTCGACAGGGCCCAGCACTTCTTCTGGCAGTTCCGCGGAACCGATGATCCCTTGTCGGGCGCCGTGGACGAGGTCTACGTGGCCATGGATCGCGCCACACAGAAGATCCTCGACGCCTTCCCCGAGAGCGATCTGCTCGTCGTCAGCGATCACGGCGCGGGGCGGCTGAACGGGGACGTCAACGTGGGAGCGTGGCTCGCTCGACGGGGCCGCGCCGCCTACGGGGGTGGACGGCGGGCGAAGGTGGCCGATGCGGTCTGGGCCCTTCCCCCCGGCGTCCGCAAGCTCGGCCGTCGACTTGCCCCGGGGCTCGCTCGCCGCGCGATGGGAGCGAAGCTGACGGGCCAACTCGGGTCGTTCGACTGGGCCGCGACCGACGCGTTCCTCGGGTTCCACTCCGATCTGTGGCTGAACCTCGAGGGCCGGGAGTCCCGGGGACGGGTTCCGCCGGAAGCGGCGGACGCTCTCCTCGCCGAGCTGACCGAGGGATTGCTCGGGATAGTCGATCCGGCGACCGGCGCACGCGTCTTCGCGGCGGCTCACCGGAGGGACGACATCTACTCGGGCGACGCGGCGCACATGGCACCCGATCTGATGCTCGATCCCTGGTCGGCCGGATACCGGGTGGCGCCGGCGCGCGAGGCGGGAACCGAAGTCGTCGTCGCCCCGGAACCGCTCGCCGGGGTGGAGGTCGCCTGGTCCTCCGACCACCGGCCCCTCGGCATCTTCGTCGCGGCCGGTCCCCATGTGCGACCGGGAGCGGCGGCGGAGCTCGACCTCTACGACGTCTGTCCGACCTCTTTGGCGCTCCTGGGGGAGCCGGTCCCCTACGGTCTCGACGGGCGCGCGGCGGCCGAGATCATGACTCCGGAGTTCCTCGCCGGTCATCCGATCGCGACGCGAACGGCGACAGGTCCGCGCGACGCGGGAGGCGAGTACTCGGCCGACGAGGCGGCGGCGGTAGCCGCCCACCTCAAGGATCTCGGATACATCGAGTAGCCGCCTGCCGGGTCCAATGCACAAGGCCAGGAAGACATCGTCGGACGACAGCCCGCGGTGTCGAAGGGGGTCGAGGGCCATCTTGGCGGGGCCGGACCTCGTGATGCGGTGGCTTAGCCGACGGGCGAGGGGGGCGGCCACGGCGGCAGGCTATCGCAGAGGCTTTCTCCCTAAGGCGGGGCGCTCCAGATGTCGCGGGCCGGTTTCACCTTCCGCTTGCTCTTCGCATCCATCGACCGGTAGGCCGCCTTCTTCATCTCCCTCGTGATCAGCCGCGCCATAACGATCCAAGCGATCGAAACGACGATCAGGAGCACGGCGGCGACCGACAGCAGCGGCTCCTCGATGAACTCGTCGAACGGATCGACGGCGGCGAGAAAAACGGACGGGATCACGCCCCAAAAGTAGCCTCTCTACT
>JBOGXG010000110.1:0-4413 GCA_050694195.1 Actinomycetota bacterium
GGGGAACGTCGACGACGATGCGGTCGAACGATGCCCTCGCACGGTCGCCTAGATCGGCGGGAGCTTCCCCCGAGCGAGGACGCGGCGCGAGCAAGGTCCGGAACCCTCCGGCGACGGGGATCGCCGCGAGACGAAGACTCTCGGGTGTCGTTCCCACGTCGTCCCACGTGAGTGTGGTTCTCGAGCCGAGGCCGAGCCGATCGCGCGCGCCGGACCACGACACATCCAGATCCACCAGGCAGGTCTCCGTACGAGTCGCCATGGCACGAGCGAGGTGCAGCGCTGCGGTGGTGACCCCGGAGCCGCGCCCTGCTCCGGTGACGACGAAGGTCTTCGAACCCGGACCCGACGCGGCCTCGATCTCGGGGAGCAAGCGCTCCGGTCGCGCGGGGTCGAAGACGACGTCTGCCGCGGTGCTCACGTCCGGCCCCCTCACCACGACATCGGCGGAGGCGGGCCGCTCGTCGAAGAGCTGCACGTTCCAGGCCCGGGGAGCGTCGTCGAAGCATTGCACCAGAGCCTCCCGGATGGCCTCCTCGCGGCACACGACCGCGATCCTCAGATCGTCCACGTCGACATCATGGAAGTAAGCGAGGCATCGCCTTGTGGCGCGCGCCACTGCGTCACGAGGGAAACTTTGCACCGACCGGCAACGTACACACCGTTTTGCAGGCGTGAAGCCTGCGCCTCGCGGCGTTCTCCCTCCGTCACATACCCTACGGGGATGCCCCTCCGCTGCGGCCTTCCGATGCTTGCCTCACGCTCCGCAAAATCGATCCAACGTCACCGGACGGTGCACTGATGGAAGCCGCGTTCTTCGACCTGGACAAGACGATCATCGCGCGGTCGAGTCCGCTCGCGCTCGGCCGCTCCTTCTTCCGCGAGGGGCTGATCGGGCGCTCCTTCCTGTTGAAATCCCTCTACGCGCAACTCGTCTTCCACCTCATGGGGGCCGACGAGAACAAGATGGAGCGCATGCGTCAGGAGGCGGCGCGGCTGACGGCCGGCTGGGAGCAGGAACGCGTGCGCCAGGTCGTTACCGAAGTGCTCGAGGAGGTCATCTCACCCCTCATCTACGCCGAGGCCCTCGAGTTGATGTTCGAGCATCGCGAGGCCGGGCGCATGATCGTCATCGTTTCTTCCTCGCCGGCCGAGATCGTCGAGCCTCTAGCCGACATGCTGCGCGTCGATCAGTGGATCGCAACGCGCCCGCAAGTGAAGGACGGCAAGTACACGGGGGAGCTCGACTTCTACGCTTACGGCCCCTACAAGGTGGACGCGATGAAGGAACTGGCCGAGGTTCACGACATCGACCTCGCCGGGTCCTACGCGTACACGGACTCGATCACCGATCTACCGATGCTGCAGACCGTGGGGCATCCGGTTCCTGTGAATCCGGACAAGGAGCTGCGACGGGTGGCGAGTGAGCGCGGCTGGAAGGTCGAGTGGTTCGGGAAACCGGTTTCTCTCAGGGATCGACTGCCTCAGTTCCGTACTCCCGACATGACTCCGACCAACAAGGCTGCGGCGATCGCGGGCGTGGTCACGATCGGAGTGGCGGCGTGGTGGTTGACGCGCCGCGAGCCGAAGGACCGCTAGACGCGCGAGCTAGTCCGGTTGCGCGGCGAGCCGCTCGGTGGGCTGCGGTACATGCGGCGGGGGCGCGCCCCCCGCCTCGGCCGTCTCGCCGACATCCACACTTCGGTCTTCCGACGCGGCCAGTTCGGCCGCGGCGCGCCGCTCGCGACCGTCGATCTTCGCTTCCATCCGCACGATCCAGGCGACGGCGGCGACGATCACGGCCGCGCCGGCGATGATCACCGGTGTCACCTCTTCGGACAGGATCAACCACCCGAGGAATATCGCCACGACCGGGTTCACGTACGCGTAGGTCGAAACCTTCGAGATCGGCGCGTTCTGCAAGAGCCAGACGTAGGCGGTGAAAGCTAGGAGGGAGCCGGCCACGATGAGATAGACGAGCCCCGCGATCGACGCTCCCGAGAAGGTCGAGACGTCGAGATTGGAGGCCTCTCCTCCGATCACACCCGCGACAGCGAGGACGACACCGCCGCCGAGCATCTGTGCCGCCGTCGACACGAACGGATCCTTGGGGAGCGGCAGACGCTTCGAGATGAACGACCCCGTTGCCCACGACATCGATGCCGCAACGATAAGGAGGAGGTGGCCGAGACTTGCGGTCCCCGGTTGATCTCCCGGGACTATCAGCAGGGCCACGCCGGCGAACCCCACGGCGACGCCGGCCATCGTGCCGCCGGGCACACGATCTCCCGTGATGAAGCGAAGGACGACGATCCACAGTGGAACGGACGCGATGATCAGCGCCGCGAGAGCCGACGGGACGTGCTCCTCGGCGACGCTGACTATGCCGTTCCCACCGAACAGGAGAAGCGCCCCGACCAGGGTGGACGCCACCATCTCGCGCGGCTCCAGGTGAACGAAAGAGCGGCCCTTCCTCAGCCACAGGAAGACGTAGACGGCGGTGCCCGCCACGAGGAAGCGAACCGAAGCTGTGAGGAGCGGGGGCATGGTCTCGACCGTCACCCTGATCGCGAGGTAGGTGGAACCCCACACGATGTAAACCGTCCATAGGGCCGCCCACACCAACCACGAAGGGGGTTCGGCGGTCCCGGCGCGTGTGACATCTCTCATGTGAGGAGGCAACTGAGCGGGCCGAGACCGTATTCCTCGTTCGCCCAAAGTCCGAAGAAATAAAGGTCGACGAGAGCCGGCAGGAGGGAGCGAGGCGGTGCGCGCTTTGGAAGTCATGCCTCTGAAACCCGAGCCGGCCCCGACCTGTGAGCCGGCCCCCGGTTTTGGACCAGATCTCGCGACTATGGCGGACCGGCAAGGCCGGGAGAGTGATTAGGGGGCCCGGCGGCGCATAATAGAGACATGAAAAACACCTTCAAGACCTTCGTTCTGCTGGCCGCTCTCGGTGGGCTCGCGGTCCTCGCCGGACAGGCGTTGGGAGGCGGCGTGGGGGCCGCGATCGGCCTCGGTATCGGGCTCGTCATAACCCTCTCGTCCTACTGGTTCAGCGACAAGATCGCCATCAAGGCGTCGCGTGCGAAGCCGGTGACCGAGGCGGAGGCGCCGCAGTTCTACCGGATCATGCACGATCTCACTCAGCGAGCGAACATGCCGCTGCCGAAGCTGTACGTCATCCCCGCCGAGCAGCCGAACGCCTTCGCAACCGGGCGCAACCCGGAGAAGTCGGCGGTGGCCGCGACTAAAGGGCTCCTCAACATGATGGACGAGAGCGAACTGCGGGGCGTGCTGGCGCACGAACTCATGCACATCCGCAACCGCGACATCCTCATCGGGTCGATCGCCGCGGCGATCGCGATGGGCATCACCTTCCTGGCCCGCATGGTGATGTGGGGCGCGATGTTCGGAGGGAGCAGCGACGACGAAGGCGGCGGAGGGATCCTCGGCTTCCTGGCGATGGCGATCCTGGCCCCCATCGCGGCGATGCTCCTCCAGATGGCGCTGTCCCGGTCGCGCGAGTTCGAGGCCGATCGCACGGCGGCGCGACTCATCGGCGACGGCGAACCTCTCGCTCGGGCTCTCGAGAAGCTCGAGCGCGGGGCGAAGCAGATCCCGATGAACGTGAACCCGGCCGAGGCCTCGATGTTCATCGTGAACCCGTTCAGCGGCCGCCAGGTCAACTTCGTCAAGCTGTTCTCGACGCACCCTCCGACGGCCGAGCGCATCGAGAAGCTCCGCAGCCGAGCCTGGGCCTGATCCGGGACCAGTTTCTTAGTCGAAATCCGAGCGGTATCTGTGCCGTTCCTGCACCAGAAAACAGCGCGGCGCGCCTAGAGCAGTGACATCTGCTCGTTCTTGAGGGCCGCGATGTCCCGGTGCATCTCCTTCGGAGGTTCGTTCCGCCGCGGCCGACGCTGAAGGGGCCTCGGCCGCGGATGCTCCGACGCTATCTCCGCGACCATCGCCGATAGCGCCTTCTTGTCGGCCGAGGAGGCGTAGGCGCGCGTGTACATCTGCTCGTAGCGCGGAACGAGTTCGGGATAAGTTTCGGCGAGCCACTCCATGTAGACCTCGCGCACCTTCGGACGGAGATGGAGCAGGATCGGCGACACGTGCGTCGCCCCGGCATCGATACAGGCCGTCACGACTTCGCGTAGTTGGTGCTTCCCGTCGGAGAGGCCGGGAAGGACCGGTGCGATCAACACGCCACAAGGGATCCCCGCCTCGTTGAGCTTCTGCACCGCGGCGACGCGCTTCCGAGGATGAGGAGTGCCCGGCTCACTTTTCCGCCACACATCCTCGTCGAGCGTTCCGATGGAGAACGCGGTCGACACGTCCATCACCTGTGCCGCGTAGGCGAGCCTGTCGAGATCGCGCAGGATCAAGGTGCCCTTCGTGAGGATC
>JBOGXG010000111.1:0-11391 GCA_050694195.1 Actinomycetota bacterium
CTCCTGGGTTTGTCGGAGCGACAACTGAGCCGTGAACGCTCCCGCGCGATAAAGCTGCTGAAGGCAGAGTTGGAGGACATCCCGGCGGCGCCGTCGCGGGGCGCGTACCTCCCCGAGCCGATCCCCACGATCCGCGGATTCCTCGAAAGGCCGGCCGAGAACCTTCGCATCCAGAAGGCGCTTCACGGGGGAGGGGTCGTGATCGTGCACGGTGCACCGGGGATCGGAAAGACCAGCCTGGTCGCCGAGGTAGTGGCCGATGCTTCCAACGAGCTACCCGTCTTCTGGTACAAGTTCCGCGCCGAGGTGAACACTAGCCTCGCGGCCGTGCTCTTCGAGCTTGGCGATCATCTCCGCTCACAGGGATGGGACGAACTGTCGGCCTACCTGGAGGACGCGCTCCCCAACATCGATGCTGCCCTCGCCACTCGACTGGCCCTGCGCGGTCTCGGAGATAGTCCCCGGCTCCTCGCCTTCGACGATTACCAGTTGGTCGAGGAGGACATCAGCATCAAGGGACTCCTTGAGGAGATGGTCCAGCGCCTTCCGTCCGTGCGAGTGATCACGGTGAGTCGCCACCGTTACCTAGGCCTTCTCCCCTGTACACCGGTGGAGATCGGGCCGCTCGCACGTTCGCAGGCGGCGCAGCTCCTGACGAAACTCGGAGTGAGTTGCCCCGACAAGACGCTCCGAGCGCTCCACTCCTGGACCGACGGCAATCCGCACATGCTGAAGCTGTCGGCATCGTGGCTGAAGAGGGCCTCGCCGGAACAAGTGGCCGAGGGTGTGGAGTCGCTGCGGGACCAAGCGGAGATCCAGGATTTCCTGCTTGCGCAGATCACCAACCTCATCGACCCCGACGATCGCGTCATCCTCGATGGCGCGAGCATCTTCCGCAGCCAAGTGAGCGACGACGCGTTGGCTTACGTCACCGGGAAGACAAGGGGGGCAGTCATCGATTCGAGCATGAGACTCGTTCGCTCTTATGTCGCAACGAGGAACCGGGATGGCGACAGCGCGTTCTTCCACAACACCGTTCGAGACTTCGTCTACGAGCGCATCGAACCGGCGAGGCGAACGGAACTCCACAGGCGCGCCGCCGACTGGTTCGACACTGCCGGCAACGCGCGCGAGGCCAGGTACCACGGGGGCCGGGCCGGCTGACGGCCTCCGCACACTTTTCACCGATGAGCCCACGCACGGCATGTTGGGCTTGCATGGAGGGCCCGAACCCTGTGGTTCCTTTGGAGTCTTACTTCTCGAGCCACACCCTGTCGAGGATCTTCGCTGCTCCGGTGTGGAAGTTACCCAGCGCGCTGAACGCCGCGACATCGGATAGCTCTCCACCGTCCTGAAGTCCAATCTCCTCAAGCGGCAACGAGAACACTACGCGTTCGCCAGTTGTGCCATAACCACCGCGCAGGTGACCTACCTTCGTACAGGTCGAGCTGTAAGAAGTACAGTCGAATAACCCAAATGTTCCTCCGAGGAGAGATGTGGCTCGGACCTCGTAACTCTTGTCCCCGGCATCGAAGGCCAACCCATAGAAGACGGGAGAAAGGGTTGGGAGAACCCGAGGCATCGACTCAAGTTCGATCCGTGTGAAGAGATCCGATAGCCCGGGCCGGTACACCACCGATGCCTGCAAGAGATCCGCTCCGCTGCTACTGAGGTCTACTCCCTCCGTTTCAGAATCCTCCGAAGAGACGACTGCTAGAGGAGGCAAACAAACATCATCGGCGATGCAAACCTCCTTGCCCGGGGTTTCGGGTGCCTGTCCGCTCTTTCTCCCTATGCCGAACCCCCCCAAGTCTCTGATCCCGAGCGTAGCGAGGAATATGTCCTGGGACTGATTGGCATCTCTCTCCGCGTATCCAGTATTAGAGCTCGCCCACGCGACGGTATGACCATCACCCGATGTGCTCGACCAAAGCAAGTCTCCTTCATCGTCGTATCGGTCCAGATCCCGCTCATCCCATCTCATGCGCAGCACATCCATCTGACCAGTCTTGCGATCATGCATCGCAAAGGCACCAAACCTTGGATGACCGTTCTGTCCGGTGAGGTTGCAGACATCTGCGTGACAGTTCCCCGTATTCATGAACACGTACCGGCCGTTGTCGCTGATCGTCGCTTGGCCCCCGGTTACTACGCGTCCAGTGCTAGTGACACTCACTCGTTCGGTTCGCTTCGTCTCTCGATCTCGAACGTATCGTAGGAGGGTGCCTCCGGAATTAAAAGGCCCTGCATCGGGAACGAGGTTATTGGCTGTGCTCGTGAAGAGGACGAAGCGGCCATCTGCGCTCACTACTTGCCCATTGGTCCGGTAGGTTTCGGTCTCTGAGGAACCATCGGCGGTAGATCCACCATCCTTGCTGACGGAGACCAGCTCGGTCTCCCCAGATTCGAGGTCGTGGGCGAAAACGTCCGAGCAGGTCGGTCCCACGAGTGCCACCCCGAGACAGGCACCGTTGGAATCGATCTCTGGAACAAGGTTAGTGGCATAGGAATCAAAGACAACGACGCGTCCATCATCGCTTATCGATGGGCTGACGGCATCCTGGTTCGCCGGCTCCCCATCGGAGCTCACCGACACCAACGACGGTGGCCCTTCTACACTTAGATCTCTTAAGTAAATCTGTCGGTGGCACTCGGAAGAATCATCACAACCGGTCGAGTCAAGGACGCCAGACAGGGGGCGAACTGAAGCCACGAACACTATCCTTTCTCCGTTGTCCGAGACGCCGATGTGATCGTCCCCAGCGTTTCCAGACACCGGCCCGCCACTCTCAGAGCGCCGAGCCGAGATCAGGACCGTTCTGCCCTTCTTCAGATCCCGTAGGTAGACCTTCAGGTTCGTGGGTAGACCGGTCAGCGCATCGACCGTAATGTCCTCTGACTGCAGCCCGTAGCTGGCGAACGCGACGAAGCGACCATTGCCGCTGATAGACGGGTTGAAGGACCAGTCCAAACATTCGCTCTCGGCAATGCTCGGCAGTTTCGGGACGCCAAGTCCGGTTGGTCCCACCGAGGCTAGTTCGGTGATTCCTTTCTTCCGGTCACGCACAAAGATGTCGGTCAATAGACCACCATTCAAGTCTTCAGAACTCAGATTAGACGCGGAGCTGGTGAAGGCCACATAACGGCCGTCATCGCTAACCGACGGTGTTTGCTCAAGGACACTGCCGATCCCCGATACGCCGGTGCAATGGGTCCCACTGTCGCCTGAGCCCTCCTCCTCCGAGGTCGAAACGGAAAGCCTCTCGAAGGGGGTTAGACGATTCTGCTTGAAGACGAATTCGTCGTGGTTCGCATAGGCGGAACCGAGGTTCAGGGCCACGAGAAGGATCAAGGCTACTGAGAACGTAGGGAAACCGGATCTAAAGCTCATGTCTCCGCCCTTTTCACGGACCGCTTGGAAACTCAAGGTCCAGACTTCCACACAGGCACGTCCCCTTGCTTGCCAACTTCACGCCAAGCAATCGCCATGCTTTCAGCGCAACGCTTTTCGGTCGATAAAGCTGACCGGGCCGGCCTCGTACGTCCCAACGGATGAGAAAGCAGTTACGCCGCCAGGACTCCATCGCCGGTGAACCCGATCAAATCGAGCGGCAGGGACACCGCAACGGATTCTCCCATCGTGCCGTAACCCCTCGGAGGGTATCGATCTACGAACCAGCCGAAGGGATTAGCGGACTGTATTCGGAAGGGGTTCCGACAGGTGAGACCGAGATCATCTCGACCTCTTTCGCCCCTACTGTCGTAGAGGAAGACATCGCTCCTGTCGTTGTCGCGGATAGGCACGCCCCGGTGATGCGAGCCCGGCAACGAGACCGAGTCCGACAATGGTCGCCAAGATCGAGTGACTCCTCAACCGTCGGTTCGTCGAAACCATCTCCTGCCCTCCGATCGGTCGCTCGTCGCTAGAGAACGACGTCATCGAGGAAACCTGCTTCCGCACCGGCCGCAGTTGTGGAGAAGGCAGACAGATGGGTCAGGTGTCCGCCTCCCCCAGAGCCAAGCAGCTCCAGCGGTATCGCAAAAACGATCTCCTCCCCCGTCGTCCCATAACCACCTTGCAGAACAGCCACCTCCGAGGAGCTCAGGCCGTCATCGCGTAACAACCTGAACGATGCCATCGGCCCATCGGGAAGGGACGCGTCGGGCACCAGCTGGGCTCTCGCCTCGAAGCTTTCACCCCCGAACCTGAAGCCCAACCCGTAGACGAGAGCAGCGCTCTCCGGTGTGAGGACCCCGGCGACCGACGGCAGCTTCGAAACCTTCAGACGGACGAACAGGTCGTCCGGCTCCGGTCGGTAGGCAACGGTCGCACCGACGAGATCGCCTCCGATCCGTTCCACGATCCCTGAGACATCGCCCGCTTCGTCGGCGCTACCGAGGATGAGTGGGTCCGGGATACAGATGTCGTTGATGCATACCAGCGGCGCATCATCTCCCGCGCTCGCACCTGCTGCATCATCGGAACCTCCACGTCCGGCTTCGGGCCCGCGGTCGTGAACGAAGACGTCCTGGCCGGGATTCGTCTCTCTCGATACCAATTCATCTTCACTGGCGAAGGACACGTAACGCCCGGTGGAAGCGACGTCGCCGACCCCGGACGAACCGGTACCCGCGGCATCACCGTTCTCGCGCCGCGAGATCAGATCGATCGCTCCCGTCTTCCGGTCGTACAGCATCAGCTCCGTCCGCCCGCTCAGACCGACCTGAAATACATCGGTTCCGATGAAGGAGACGTATCGACCGGTAGAGCTTATGGAGGGGACGATCTGGAAATCGGTCGTCGAGAGGAATGGACTCTCTTTCCCCGTCGATCCGACCGAGACGCGCTCGGTACGGTGGGTCTGACGGTCGTGAACGTAGACATCTCTCCCCATCTGGGGAGTGGGAAGGGTCCTTACCGGCCGGTTCGAATCACTCGGGATGAGGTTGTCGGCTCGCGAGACGAAGGCGACGTACCGTCCGTCGAAGCTCAGCGCTCGCTGTGCGTCCGCGCCGCTCGCATTGCCCGTCAGCGAGCTCCCTGCGTACTGAGGGAATAACTCGGCCGCCCCCTCGGGATCCAACGCCTGCGCGCCGTCCGATGCTACCGACACGCGCTCTGTTTCACCCTTCTTAAGATCGCGTACGAAAACATCGAATGAAGCATTCGAGTCACCGGGAACGAGGTCGTCGCTAATGCTATCGAAGGCAACCGCCGTGCCATCTCCACTGATCGACGAGGTAGGCATCCACAGATAGCAGTTCTCTAGGTGGCAGCTCCCACTGCTCTGATCACCGTCCGGCCTAACCGAAACGCGTTCGGTGATCCCCTCCTTGCGGTCGCGGACGAAAACGTCGGCGACCTGGTTCGTGTCATCAGGGACAAGGCTCCAGGCATGGCTAGAGAAGGAGACGAAGCGGCCGTTGTCGCTGATAGAGGGGGCCCAGGAGCTGGGCCTTACAAGGACGACCGGCTCTTCATCGGTCGGCATGGGGGGACGGCCCTGCGCGTTCAGCGAGATCATCTCGGTCCGATTGGTCTTCCGGTCATGGACGAATACATCGGATGAGAGGTTCACGTCCCCAGGGACGAGGTTCACCGCGCTACTCCTGAACGCCACGAAGCGTCCATCGCCGCTGATCGTGGGGTCCTGGGATAGGGAGAGAGAATTATGGGAGCCGGACGGTGTGTCTCTCAGGGCTATGTCGGGTTGCCCAACCGCCACCACACCCTCTGAGTTGCGTGACACGAGCTCGGTCCTCCCGGCCTTGGTATCCCGAACATAGATATCGGAGAGGGCGTTGACGTCCTCGGCAACGAGCGCCAGGTTCGTTTCGAACGCCACGTAACGCCCGTCGGGAGTCATCGAAGACGAAAGGAGCCAGGAGTCCGCGACGGGCGGCTCAGAGGGTTGACGGCCGTCACTCCGGACCGTGATGATCTCCGTCACTCCCGGTCTTGGATAAGTGAGGCCGGGGGACACGAGGAGACCCACGGACAAGCACGAAGCCAGCGCCGCAGCTGCACATCGCCCGATCCTCATCTCGCCTCCACTCTCCCCTTCCCACTCGCCTCGACTGATCGTTCGGCAGGGCATGCCGTTTGAAGTCGCCAGGTGGTCGCCCAAAGCCCGCCAGCGGACGCCAGGAATCGTTACCTGATGTCGCCCCTTGCGTGTATCTCCAAGCGAAGCCGACGAATGGAGGACGTGAGTGGGACGCATCAACGTCGAAAACGTCGATCGATGGGAAACCGGATCATCCGATGCCACGCCCGACGACCTTAGGGACCGAGACCTGGTCATCCTTGCCCAAGCGGGAGATGATGTCGCCCTCGAGATGATCTTGAGCAAGTACTCGCCAGCGACGAGATCGAAGGCCTATCGGTTCTTCATGCAGGGAGCAGATAGGGACGACGTGGTCCAAGAGGCAATGATCGGGCTTTTCAAGGCTGTACGTGACTACGATCCCGCGAGATGCACGAAGTTTCGGGTTTTCGCCGCGCTCTGCATCAATCGTCAGGTGATGACCGCGGTGAAGATCGCGGCACGGAGCAAGCACGGCCCCCTCAACAGTGCCGGATCCCTGGATGAGCTCGGCGCCCGCACTTCGTCGACGCCGGTCCTTGCCGCACCGGCGACATATGATCCTGCCGTCCTCGTTGCCGCAAACGACGACATCGAGCAACTGGAAAAGACGCTCTCCAAACAGCTATCACAGATGGAGGCGGCAACACTCGAGCTCTACATAGACGGCAAGACCTACGAGGAGATCGCCCAGCATCTCGGATCTCGCAGCAAGGCGGTGGACAACGCGATCCAGAGGGTGCGGGCGAAGGTGAAGCGCTACCTCAAGGATCAGAACCTCTTCGATGCCGATCCGGTTCCCTACGGCGTGCGGCGCATCTCCGCGGCATCCTGACCGGCACGGTCCCCGGCCATGAAGGCCTCCCAGCCGGTGGGCCGCACATCCGAGTCCGAGTCGATCAGTTCCGTCGGGACGGAGGCGACCACCGACTGTCCCACGGTTCCGAATCCACCGCGTAGGCGCGACACCGGAACGCAGAAGTTCCCGTGTAGGCAGCGGAACAGCATTATCGTCGAGCGCCCCGCCGCGCCGCGTGCGCGAACTTCGTAGCGCGCCCCTTCGTTCTCGAACCTGATGCCGTACACGAGCCCAGGATGCCCCGCTCGCAGACCGGGGATCAGTCGCGGCATGGAATCGGTCAGTATCTCGACGAACAGATCACCGGACTCGGCACGATGAACGACGCTGCCTCCGAGAACCCCGTCCTCGGCTTCGGACTCCGCCGGAACCGTCCGAACCTCCCCGGTCCCGATCGAGGGTCCCCGGTGGCGTAGGTAAGAATCGAAGCCTGAGTTCCTGTCGTTCTCCGAAAAGGACCGGCAAGTCTGGAAGGCGACGTAACGCCCATCTTGGCTGATGTCACCCCCTCCCGATCCACACACCTCCGACAAAGGGATTTCGAGATCACCGTCGGAGCCTCCGAGCGAGACGGACTCGGTCGTGCCGGTCCTGCGGTCGTGGACGAAGACGTCGGCGTCGCTCGGGGCCCCGAACGGAGCATTAGCCAGATCGGTCGTCCGGTCATCGGGAACGAGATTGCCGGCCAGGCTCGAGAAAGCCACGAAGCGTCCATCCGGGCTGATCGACCCCAGGGCGGAGGTGCCGTTCGCTTGAGCTCCCGTCCCCGACACGCTCACACGTTCGGTTCGTCCGCCGACCCGGTCGCGAACGAAGACGTCGTTTTGGCCCGAATCGTTCGGAACCAGATCCGAGGCGCCGCTGTCGAAGGCGACGTAGCGTCCCGAGGCGCTGATCGCCTTGCCTTGGGCGGCACAGGTGTCGCCCCCGGACCCCACCCCCGGCGCGACGCCGTCGATATGGGAGCCGTCCGAGGCAACCGACACGATCTCGGTCTCCCTTGTGGCCCGGTCGTACAGGAACACGTCCGGGAGCCCGTTGGTATCTCCCTCGATGAGGTTGGACGCTCCACTGCTGAAGGAAACGTACCGGCCGCTCCCGTTGATAGAGGGGCAGAAGCTCAACCGCCCTTCGGGCCCGGAGGGGGCGGAACGCGCGGGCGTGCCCTCTGGCCCCTGTGAGATCAGGATGGTGCGCTCCCTTCGCAGATCGCGTAGGAAGACGTCCCAGCCCTCGTTCGTATCGTTCGGGACCAGGTTGGTGGCCCCACTCGAGAACGCCACGAAACGCCCGTCGGCACTGACCGATGCATCATCCGATGGACCGTTCGCTTCATCCCCCTCAGACGAGATCGAGACCCGGCTCGTCACCCCGTCGTGGAGATCCCGCACGAAGACATCGTCGGCGAGATTGGTATCCCCGACGACTAGGTTCGGAGCGGAACTGGTGAAGGCAACGGTCCGGCCGTCGAGGCTAAGGTTCGTCTCGCGATTCCCGGGCGTGGAAGGGATGGTGGTGCCCTGCAGCCCGTTCGAATCGACGGAGGCCACGATGTTGCGACCGGTCACACGGTCGTAGACGAAGATGTCCGAGCCGGGGTTGGTGTCGGGAAGAACGATCGTGTTGTCCTGGCTGGCGTAGGCGACGTAGTGACCGTCTCCGCTGATGGAAGCCGAACCGAATCCGCTGTCGCCCACGCTTTGGCCGACTCGGAGGGAGCGCGAGATCAGGACCGTGGTGCCCGGCCTCTCGTAGGCCTGGGCCAGAGCGCCGCCCCCGGGAACGAACGCCAGCGCGAAGAGGATGAGAAGGACGCCGCGGAGGCGAACGCTCCTGATCCCGCCCATCACTTCCTCCTCGCCGGGAACCGGGCCTCAGGGATGTTGTCGGCGGCCCCCGACGTTTCGCCGCTCGATGTTGCGTAGTACGTGGTGGCGGCCGACCAGTCGAACGCATGGGGCTTGCTCACGAACCCCCACGGAAGACTCAGCTCGATCGCGTTGCCTTCGATACTGAGCTCGCCCGGCCAGTCTGCCGGCTCGTTGTCCACGGCGGCCGATACGGTCCAGCCCTCTTCGCCAACTTGAGCGGTGATGCCCACCGTAGGCGCCTTCCTGGCAGCGGCGAGGTTCCACGCAACGATCGTGTGCGTGGTGTCGTCCGGCATGGTCTCCGGCACGTCGCCGCTCATCACCAACGTGAGGGTGAGGCCGTCGGCGGAACCGACGACGGATCCTTCGAGGATGTCGACGAAGTCCGGGACGGTTCCGGTCACTTGAGCATCGTCCGGCGGGTCCGCCTTGACCCCTTGGGCCCCGACCCAACGTCCGGAGGCGGTGATCGTCGGACCTGCACCGGCCGCGTCACCCGCGGCCGACCTATCCCGTTCGCCGGCCGCGTCATCCTCATTGCTCGTACTCGTTCCCCCGGCCGCTCCGGACTCCGTCTCCTGACCGGCCTCGGCCGAGGATGTCGACGTACATCCGGTCGCGATTAGTACGAGCAGTAGGCTGATCCCGCAGAGTCTCGTGTGCCACATCCTGATCACTCCGGTTTCGTTACCGGGTTCGTTCCCGCTCCGCCAGGCGGAGGGGCAACGCCTCAGGTTCAACATTCCAGGCCCAAGACCTGCTACCTCGCCAGAGGCTCGCCAAACATCCGCCACCCAACGAACCGCGCGCGCATCCGGGTCTCCAGCCGGTCTCCAGCGATGGGCTGGCACGGGGATGGCGACCCCTTGGCGACAGATGGGGAGGCCGGCCATTGGAAGTTAGGGCGTGACCGCCTAGGCGGACTCAACATGAGATGGACGGGGAAACCGCAATGACTTCTGACCAGAAACGATCCTTCGAGCTGCAATGGCCGGACCTAGCCAGGGCGGTTGATCGGAACCTCGTTCGTCGAGGGGTCCCATCTGCGGACCGCGAAGACATCGTGCAGGAAACCGCACTTCGCATCCTCCGCGCTTGGAACAGGTTCGATCACTCGCGCCCTCTTCTTCCTCTGGCCCTGACGATCGCGTTGAACGTTCAACGGGATAAGGCGCGGGCCACATCGGGAAAGGAGATGGCTCTCGGGGAAATGCCTGACGCTCCCGGACCGGCGAACGTGGAGAGAGAGGGACTCGGCCGACTGGAGCTCCAGGACGTCGCTCGCGCGATGAGGCACCTTAGCCCTCCACACCGGTTAGTCCTTCTTCAGGAGGTGGATGATGTCCGGCCCCAGGTGTCTCGGGGTCCGAACGCTACGAAGATGTTGCGGATGCGCGCCCGTCGCCGGCTGTGCGCGTTGCTCGAGCGAGTGTCGACCGCGGTTGGACTGATACTCCTGAAGCTGAGACGGGACACCGAGACATCGACGCCGACCGTTATGGGAGCATTGACGGCCGTCGCAGTCGCCGTAACTCTCCCGGGCGGCGTTTCCGCTCCGCAACCACATCAAGCAGGTCATCGCCAGATCGTCCGTCACCAAAGCGCCCCCGAGGCACGCGAACTCGAGCGAGACCAGCCGAACCAAAGGTTCCGCACTGGGGCGTTACCGCGGAAGGCCGCCGAAGGACCTACAAGTGGTGAACACGAACCTCCTAAGGCCCGGCCCGTAACGATCCCGGTTGGCA
Organism: Actinomycetota bacterium; assembly: GCA_050694195.1. Classification (GTDB taxonomy): domain Bacteria; phylum Actinomycetota; class CADDZG01; order CADDZG01; family WHSQ01; genus JBOGXG01. The sequence goes on from JBOGXG010000111.1 coordinate 10,562, forward strand.
ACGGGTACGTCGAGGGACAAGCCGAACTCGAGATCGATGACATCCACGCCGAAGTCGGCGACCGTGGTGGAGCGATCCCGATCTGTGTCGGCGGGGTACCAGGCGTACCGGGCGACGTCGACTGCGCCGAATAACCGTTGGTGGGCCGCTATCTAGTTGACGACAAGTGATCACAGGCGCGCGATCAATCAGCCGGCGGATCCCGCGGTCGCGTTACCGAAAGAGCACTTTCCCGTGAATAAGGGGGACGTGCTGATCGAAAAGGAGGAGATCGTTGATGACAGGCAAGACAACGAAGATCGTCGCCGCCGCGATCGTCATGGCCGTAGCCCTGACGCCGGTGACCGACGCAGGAGCGAAGAAGAAAAAGAGGAAGAAGCCGAAGCCCCCCGAGCCGATCGTGCGGGTTGACTCGTTCGACTACAGCGCTCCGGCAGGCGTGAGAGCCCAGGGCAACGACGGAACCCTCTGCGTCGAGGGTAACGGCTGCACCACCTTCATGGCGGCGGCGGGTGAGCTATACGTGACGATCGATGTCAGCGACGAAACAGGCACGCCGACCCCGATCCTCGTCACGATCGGCGATGCGAAGACAGAATATTGCGGGACCACCGGGGCACCGGTGCCCCTCGATGGAGCCACCGAGGTGACCGTGGCCGTCGAGGCCGCCATCCCGGGAAAGTGCCAGGCCGTTGGGACCTCGGGCACGGTTACCGCGACCTTCACCGACCTCCCTGTTTTGCCGGAGACCAGCGAATAGAAACATTGCCGGCCCGGGGCGCGGAACCTTCCCCGCTTCCCGGGCCGGCCTCTGCAGCGCCACATAGGAA
>JBOGXG010000112.1:0-5946 GCA_050694195.1 Actinomycetota bacterium
AGTCTCGCCCATGCGAAAGGCGGGGCCCGCGCGGGCCCCGCCTCTGGGGAAGCGCTACCGGACTAACTATTCGTTGCGCAGGAACGAAGGCACGTCGAGATCGTCCTCGGCGTCGAAGACGAGGCGCTCCCTCTCGTCCCCTCCGAGGAAGGCGGGTTCGTCGTTCTCTACCGAGGTGAGGGAGAAGATCTCCTCCTCCGGCTTGACGATCTCCTCGGCCTCCCGCTGCCCCCACCTGTCGAACCCGGCGGCGATGACGGTCACCCGGACCTCGTCACCCAAGGTGTCGTCGACAACGGCTCCGAAGATGATGTTCGCGTCGGGATGAGCGGCCTTCGAGATGATCCCGGCGGCCTCGTTGACCTCGAAGAGTCCGAGATCGGACCCGCCGGCGATGTTCAGCAGTACTCCGCGGGCGCCGTCGATCGACGCTTCGAGAAGCGGAGAGGAGATCGCCGCTTGAGCCGCCTGGGCGGCGCGGTCGTCTCCCCGCGCCTGGCCGATGCCCATGAGGGACGAACCGGCGTCGGTCATGACCGCCTTGACGTCGGCGAAGTCCAGGTTGATCAGGCCGGGCGTCGTGATCAGATCCGTGATCCCTTGCACCCCCTGCAGGAGAACCTCGTCGGCCATACGGAACGCCTCCAGCACCGAGGTCGTTGCGTCGCCGACGTCGAGCAATCTGTCGTTGGGGATGACGATGAGGGTGTCGACCTTGTCCTTGAGTTGGGCGATCCCGCTCTCCGCCTTCACGGCCCGTTGCCGGCCTTCGAACGTGAACGGCCGCGTCACGACGCCGATCGTCAACGCGCCGGCCGCCTTCGCGATCTCCGCGACGATCGGCGCGCCGCCGGTGCCGGTTCCACCACCCTTGCCCGCGGTGATGAAGACCATGTCCGAGCCCTTGAGGACTTCTTCAATCTCCTCGCGATGTTCCTCCGCGGCCTGACGTCCGATCTCCGGATCCGCCCCCGCGCCGAGCCCTCGCGTCAGCTCGCGCCCGATGTCCAGCTTCACGTCGGCGTCGGACATCAAGAGCGCCTGCGCGTCGGTGTTCACAGCGATGAACTCGACGCCCTTAAGCCCGACGTCGATCATGCGGTTGACGGCATTGACCCCGCCGCCACCGATACCGACGACCTTTATGACTGCGAGATAGTTCTGAGGTCCCGTCGCCATTGATACTCCTCTCATCCCTCAACTCAGACTCGAAGCCTGTGATTGCGGTGATCCTCGAGATGCGTTTCCGCAGGTCAGAGGATGTTTGCGGCCGCCTCACCCTAAACTTGAGGCTTATAGTTATGTCAACCTGTAGTATCGGTTGAGGAATATAACACTCTGATATCGAGCGTCAACCGCGGGACCGTTCTCAGGGAGAGGGAGACGGGAGCGGCGACGACGCTGATGACGGCACCGCGCCGGGTGTCGGGCTCGCCGGCGGTGTGGGGGACGCGACGCTGACGGCCGGGCTGGTAGGTACCCGGACGTCGATGTACTCGGCGGTCCTCCCCTCCCGGCGGAGCTTCTGGAGAAGCGACTTCAACACGCTGTTCTTCGCCGCCAGATGCTCGGCGGCACCGAAGCGGATACTCGACCCGTCGGAGAGGGTGAACGTGATGCGCTCGATGGTGGGTGCGAAGATCGCCACGACCCGCGCGCGGATCGGCCCCGCCAAGGATCGGTATGCGTTCACCGCGTCCACCGCCTCCTCGGTCTGCAGTCGAACTCCGGACTCGAGGTCGCCGACCTCCACCCCCGCGAGGACGGGCAGCTTCCTGTCGACGACGCCCTCCTGGAGAACGTTGCCGTGCAGATCGATCGTCCAACGGGACGACTCGAGCGACAACGTCAAAGCCGGTCTCCGTTCCTCCACTCGGACACGCACGGTTCCGGGGAGCATCCTGTCGACCTTCGCCTCGTGGATCCACGGCAACCGCTCGACGTCCTCGGCGATATCGGAGGTCGATAGAAGCAAGATGTTCCGGCCGGATCGATCGAGCCCTGCGGCCGACACGATGTCTTCGGTCTCCGTGTATCTGGCTCCGAGAACGCGAACCTCCCGAAGGTCGAGCACCGGCGACCAGAACATCACCCATATCGCGCCCAGCGCGGCAAGGGCGACCGCCGCTCCTGTGAAGATGCGCCGCCGTTTGGAGCGAGTCACCGCTTGCCGCCGTCTCCGGATGCGCGGGTCGGTCTGTTCTCGCCGTGGAGCCCGGTTCATGCCGCACCTGCCGACCCGGCCCGCGCCGAGAAGTCGCCGATGAACCGAACCTCTGGCTCGAGATCGACTCCGAACCTCTCCTTCACGCGGGACCTCACGGCCCCCACGAGATCGTGCACGTCCTGAGCGGTCGCGGAGTCGGTCGCCACGAAGAAGTTGGCATGTATCTGAGAGACCGACGCCCCGCCGACCCTGAAACCTTTGAGCCCCGCCGCCTCGACGAGGCGGCCCGCGGAATCGCCGGGAGGGTTCTTGAAGGTGCTTCCCGCGTTCTGAAGGGCCCCCGGCTGCGTCTCGGCGCGATGCCTCCTGTGATCGTCGAGGCACTTCCGGATCGTCGCCGGGTCGTCGGGGGTGAGAGCGAGACGCGCGGCGACCACGAGGTCCCGCGGCCCGAGAGAGGAGTACCGGTAGCCGAAACCGAGTTCGTCCCGGGTCCGCTCCTCCATCTCGAAAGTAGCCATGTTCCAGATGGTGGCATCCGCCAAGCACTCGGACATGGATCCATCGTGGGCGCCGGCGTTCATCCGCACCGCCCCTCCGATCGAGCCGGGGATGGCGATCGCCCACTCGAAGCCGGCGAGACCCCGGCGGGCGGCCCAGTTCGCCACCTGCGGCTGCGACGTCGCCGCTCCCGCGGCGAGCCCCGAGGGGTCGCCGGCGCCGGACGCGGGGGCGTTCGGGTCCCAGGGACGGATCCACGAGAACCCCGACCCCATGCGCACCACGAGACCGGGGAACCCGGTATCGGCCACGAGGAGGTTGGATCCCCGTCCGAGCGCGAGCACGGGAAGCTCGTCGCCGGCGAGGCCCTCGTCCCGCAGGACGCCCCCGAGCGCTTCGAGGTCCTCGGTCCCGGCGGGTTCGACGAAGAGGGCGGCGGGTCCGCCGAGCCTGTACGTCGTGAAGCGCGCGAGGCCGAGATCGGTGTCCACGCGCCCCTTCAACTCGGAGCGGAGCCTGTCGGCAAGGGGATCGAGCCTCATCGCTCGTCTCCCAGGCGGGCCAGAAGCTCCTCGCCCACCGTAGTGACGTCCCCGGCGCCGAGGGTGAGGACCACGTCCCCCGGCCGGGCCGATGCGACCAGGTATCCGATCACCTCCGCGCGGTGCGGGAAGTAGGCCACGGGGCGTCCGGGCAGGTTCTCGGCCACGTAGTCGGCGAGGACCTTCCCCGAGATGCCCGGGACGGGCTCCTCGCCGGCGCCGTAGACATCCATGAGCACTATCCGGTCGGCATCCGAGAACGCCCGGCCGAAAGCGGTGGCCAACGCGGCCGTGCGCGAGTAGCGATGCGGCTGGAAGAGCGCCACCACCCTTTTCCACGGCCCCGGACGCGCAGCCGCCAGCGTGGCCTTCACCTCGGTCGGGTGATGGGCGTAGTCGTCGATGATGGTGATCCCACCCACACTGCCGCGCAGTTGGAAACGCCGCTCGACCCCTCGGTACAGCTGCAAGCCGGACGCGATCTCGTCGACGGGGATCCCCAGCGCGAGTGCCGCACCCGCTGCCGCCAGAGCGTTCGACAGGTTGTGCCGGCCGGATACCTTCATATGGACGCGTGCCGACGTCGACCCTGTCACGAGATCGAAATCCATGCCGATCGCATCCATCGTGACGTTGGACGCCGACACATCACCGCCGTCCCCGAACGTGATGGTTCTGCGATGTGACGCGCCCGCGAGAATCCGATCGTCGTCGACCGGAACGACGACCGCGCCTCCGGGAGAGGTCTGGTCGATGAATCGCGCGAAGGCTGCGTAGAGGTCGTCGAGGTTCGGCCAATGATCGACGTGGTCCAGTTCGATGTTCGTGATGACCGCGACGAAGGGGGCAAGCAGAAGGAACGAGCCATCGCTCTCATCCGACTCCGCGACCACGACATCGCTGCTCCCCGAGCGTGCGTTCGTCCCCACATCGTTAAGACCCGCACCCACTAGATAGGTCGGGTCGAGTCCCGCTTTCCGCAACACGGTAACGACCATCGAGGTCGTGGTGGTCTTTCCATGCGTGCCTGCCACCACGATGGAGCGAGTGTCGTACAGGATCGACGCCAGCGCCTCACCGCGCGTGAGGATCGGCAGGCCCATGTCCTTCGCACGCCGGTACTCGGGATTGTGAGGTGAGATCGCCGCCGAAACGACCACGCGATCGGCACCTTCCACGTTGGCCGGGTCATGCCCCTCGACGATCTCCGCGCCCATCGCCTGCAACATCGTGGTCGCGCGAGACGTCTTCAGATCGGAACCGCTCACGTCGAAACCTCGCTCGAGCAACACCTTGGCGATGGCCGACATCCCCGCACCACCGATACCGATGAAATGGGTCTTGCTCGGGAGCTCCAGGCTCATGCCGCGACCTCCCGCACCACGTCCGCGAGTCGGTCGGCGGCATCGGGTCTGCCGGAGCGAAGAGCAGCTGCACGCATCTTCGCCAGAGAACCACGATCCACGAGGAGTCCTCCGGCTATGTGAGCCACCGTTGCCGGGGTTGCCTCGGCGTCCGGCAACACCTTCGCCGCGCCGGCCCCCTCGAGGACCAGGCCGTGCCGTTCCTGCTGCCTATCCCGGTGGTAGGGATAGGGAACGATCACCGCGGGCACGCCCGTGACACCGAGCTCCGCAACCGTCGTCGCGCCGCCCCTACAGAGGGCGAGATCGGTGACCGCGTAGGCGAGACCCATGTCCTCCGCGTAGGGAAGCACGCGATAGAGGAGCCGCCCCTCCCCCGCCGCGGCCACGCGCGCGCACACCTCGTCGTGAGCGGTGCGTCCCGTGATGTGGACCACCTGCAGATCGTCTCGATCGCGCCACAGTTCCGCCAGCCCCGCCGCCGCTGCGTTGATCCGAGCCGCGCCCTGACTGCCGCCGAAGACGAGCAGCGTGGAACGCGCGGCGTCCAGCTCGAAGGTCTCGAGAGCGCTCGCTCGGCTCGCCTCCCGGTCGAGCAGCACGAGACGTTTCGCCACGGGGTTGCCCGTATAGACGCCCTTCGTACCGACCTCGGCAAGGGTCTCCTGGAACGAAACCGCCACCTGCCGCGCCCTACGCGCCGCGACCCGGTTCGACAGTCCCAACACGATGTTCTGCTCGTGCAAGATCAGAGGAGCGCGTGCCGAACGAGCCGCCCACGACACGGGAAGGCTCACGTAGCCGCCCATCCCGACGACCACATCGGGAGCGATCCGTCCGAGCAGCCGGCGCGCCGCCACGAGCGCGCGCAAAGCGGTGATACCGGTGGGAACCAACGACACAGGTCTCGACCTATCGAACCCGCGCACGTCGATGGTCGTGAAAGCGAAGCCCGCCTCGGGCACCAGACGCGATTCCACTCCCCCGGCGGTACCGATGAAGGTGACGTCGGCTCCCTCGAGAGCCGCTGCGAGCGCTATCGCCGGGTTCACGTGGCCGGCCGTTCCGCCCCCCGCGATCACGACTTTCACGCGCACCTACTTCCGAGGTGCGGTTGAACGTCCCTTGGCCGCCGGCTTCGCGAACCGTCCCTGGCGGGCGATGTTGACAAGGATGCCCATCGCCAGCAGACAGATCACGAGAGACGAGCCCCCGAAGGACACGAGAGGAAGGGGAACACCGGTGATCGGGAGCGACGCGGTCACCGCGCCCATATTGACGAGTGCCTGCAGACAGATCCAGATCGTGATCCCCGACGCGACGAGCATCCCGAAGCGGTCGGGAGCGCGCTGCGCCGTCTTCACGCCGAGGT
>JBOGXG010000113.1:0-4523 GCA_050694195.1 Actinomycetota bacterium
CGAAGGCGACGCTGGATGCGGCCGAGGCAGACGCCGCTTCCCTGCGCGCCGCGGCCGAAGATATCCGCGCGTCGGCCGACGCCGAAGTGGCCGCTGCCGCGGCGGAGGCTCGTGCCGAGGCGGAGGCGGCCGCGGCGTCATTGATCACGGGGGCCGAAAACGACGCCCAGCAGATCCGCGCGCTTGCAGAGGCGGATGCCGCCGAGCTCAGGCGGAGCGCGGACGCCGATGCCTCCGCTCTTCGTGACCGAGTGCATGAGGAGTTGGCGGAACTTCGTTCGGAAGCGGAGGCTCAGGTCGCCGAAACGCGTGCGCGCGCCGAACAGGAAGCGATGCAGGAGCGCGCCTTCGCCGAGAACGAGGCGGCCGATGTTCGCGCACGTGCCGATGAGGTTGCGACGCGCACGCGCGCCGCGGCGGAGGAAGAAGCCGCCCAGACGCGGCAGCGAGCAGAGGAGCTGCATACCCAGGCGGCGGACCTAGCGGGAGAGATCCAAGCCGGGGCCGAGAGGAAGGCGGCGGAGATCCGGTTGCAGGCGGAGTCCGAGGCCGCCCAATTGCGCGCCGAGGCGAAATCCGAAGCGGCCGGTTTGCGACTGCAGGCAGAAACCGCGGCCGACGCGATCAGGGTCCAAGGCGAGGAGGAGTCGGCGTCGATCCGCGCTGCCACACAGGACGAGGTGGCACAGATACGGGCCCAGGCCCTGAGAGAGGCGACCGAACTGCGATCGAAGGTGGATCGTCAGGTCGCCGAGATGAGATCCAAGGCGGAGACAGATGCCGCCGGATTGCGCTCGCAGGCGGAGTCACAGGCGGCCGCGGTCAGAGCGTCGGCGAGCGACCTTCATTCCAAGGTGCGGCGGGAGACGTCCGACATCCGCGCCAAGGCATTGGGCGAAGCCACCGACATCCGGATCGCCGCGGAACGAGAGGCCGCTCGCATAAGGGACCAGGCGGTTGAGATATCCGAGGAGCTACGCAGCCAGGCCAAAGAGGAAGCAACGCTCACGATCGCCAAGGCCGAGGAGCTTGCCGAGGATCTGCGCGCCGGTGCACAGCGGGAGGTGATGGTTCTCCTGGACGACACTCGCGAACTGGCCACGCAGGAGAGGGATAAGGCCGCTTACGAGGCGAGGCTGATAGTTGCAGACGCGCGCCGCGAGGCGAACGCGCTCCTGGCGAGGACGCGTCGCTCGATCGCCCGGCTCGATGAGCGGTTCAAGGGATTCGGATCCGCGCTCGACGAGTTGAGGACCGTGATCGAGGACGAGCAGGAGATGGAAGGGCCCGGCACCGACGACGGATAGACGTCACTCGATCACTTCGAAGTGACGCACTATGGGGGTCTGCTGGAACAGAGCCTTCAATTCCTCGAGAGCGGTTTGGTACTCGCGGGTTTCCATCGCGGCCTCGATTGCCTTTTGCGAGTCCCACCGCGCTATGGCAGCGACATCGACGAGCCCTCCCGAGTGTTCCTCGAGCCCCAGCATGAGTTCGATGCCGTGACATCCCTTCAGGCCGTCGAAGACGGGTTTCACGGACGACCTGAATATCTCCTTGCCGCGCTCGACATCTTCGGGGTCGACGGCGGTATCGAACATCCTGATGATCATGATCGCCTTCCTCGCTCGAGGGCCGTTTTCAAACCGTCCACGCGCCCCGGTTGAACATTCCGGTGAGTTGTGGGTGGAGACGCAATCGCCGCTCGGGGATGGAGTAATCGGCGGCGACGAGTTCGCCAAGGCCGGGATATCGCTGTACGACCCTGACGCTGTCGTCGTGGATCTCCAAGACGTTGTAAGAGGGCCGGGTGTAACCCCTCACGCGGTGGCTGGAGGCGGTGCCCGAGTTGATGAGCAGCATGTCGCCGAATTGCCAAACGTTCGGGACGTGCTTGTGGCCGCAGAGTACGAGTTTCACGTCCAACTCGGTCAGCAGGGCCAGTACGTCGCCCGCATCCCAGACGATGTTCCGCTCCCGTCCCGTGCCGGGCACGGAGACGAGGTGGTGGTGGAGGACGAAGATGCGGTAGTCGTCGGGCCACTCGTACGACTGGCGGATCCAGTCATAACGGGTATGGCCGACCTCCCCCTCGGCGAGGTCCGGTTTCGAGGAGTTCACCGAGACCACCGTAGCGAAGCGTTTCGGTTGTTCCCCGTTGGAATCGCCCGGCGGCGCGAAGGGGAGGCGCATCACCCGGTCCGACTTGCCGAACGCGTCTCGGAAGTGCAGGAAGCCGACGTTCATAAGGTCGTGGTTACCGGGGATGACCAACATCTGCAGGCCCTCGAGCCGGTCGAGGTATCTCTTGGCCTGACGGAACTGCGGCGCGTACCCCTCCGAGGTGAGATCGCCGGCCACCACTACGAGGTCCGGCGCGAGGTCGAGTATCTCCTCCACCGCGTGTTCGAGTAGTTCCGCCTCGAACATCGGATGACCACAGTGAAGGTCCGAGATCTGCGCGATCGTGAGATGCCGGCGTTTCAAACGACGATCCTCCACTCGGGTCTACGGCGACGTGAGGCTAGGATATAGAGGCAGCCCAGGGGGCGCTGGTCGCGAGGATGGGGGATCTCAGACGATGGAACCAACGTACCTGCTCGCCAAAGGGATCCTTAAGCCCTTCCTCAGACTATGGTTCCGCTGGCACATCGAGGGCATGGAGAACATCCCGAAGGAAGGCCCCGCGCTCCTCGCCGTGAATCACATCGCCTATCTCGATCCTCTAGCGGCTGCATTCGTGGTCGATAGCCGAGGCCGGAGGCCTCGTTTCCTTGCGAAGTCGGAACTCTTCCTAGACAGACGGATCGCCTGGATACTGCGGGGCGCGAAGCAGATAGAGGTCATGCGGGGTACGGAGTCGGCACCGATGGCGCTCGATCACGCGTTCGCAGCGCTCGACGCCGGCGAGATCGTCGTCGTCTTCCCGGAGGGGACGATCACAACGAACCAGGATCTGTCGCCGATGGAGGCACGGACGGGGATCGTGCGACTCGCATTGGGCTCCGGCGTTCCGATCGTTCCGATGGCGCTCTGGGGCACGGCGAACATCTGGGGCAAGGGCTACGCGAAGCGGTGGTGGCCGCGACAGGAGCTGTGCGTACGGATCGGAGCGCCCATGACCGTGTCCGGTTCACTGGAGCAGCCTCACACCTGGAGGCGGACGGGCGCCGAGATCATGGAGGAGATCGCCCGTCTGCTCGCCGGCATCCGTCCTGTCGTGCCCGATCGGAGGCGACCCAAGAGGGAGGCCGCGTGACCAAGCTGGCGTTCGTGGGCGCGGGCTCTTGGGGCACGACCATGGCCGCGGTCGTGGCGAAGAAACAGGAAGCCGATGTCCTCTTGTGGGCGCGACGCGCCGAGCTGGCCGAGACGATCAACCTCTTCCACGAGAACCCCCTCTATCTGCCGGGGATCGAGCTGCCCGAGAATCTCGAGGCCACGAACGACATCGAGAAGGCTGTGGACGGCGCCGAGGTTGTCGTTATGGGAGTGCCCTCGCATGGTTTCCGCGACGTCCTCCGAGAGGTGGCGCCGATAGCCGGGACTCGAGCTTGTTTCCTGAGCCTCGCCAAGGGTTTCGAGGTGGAGACCCGCAGGCGCATGTCGGAGGTGATCGCCGAAGAGGTGGAAGGCCTGGGCGATGACGGCCTCGCCGTTCTCACCGGTCCGAACCTGGCGAAGGAGGTGATCCGCGGCTATCCCGCTGCGTCCACGATCGCCTGCAAGGACGAGAAGCAAGGGGAGCGGCTACAGGAACTCTTCCACGCCTCGACGTTCCGCTGTTACCGCAATACGGATGTCACCGGATGCGAGATCGGCGGGGCGTTGAAGAACGTCATCGCGATCGCCGCGGGTATGGCCGATGGCCTCGGATTCGGAGACAACACGAAGGCGACGGTACTCACGCGGGGGCTCGCGGAGATGGCGCGTTTCGCGGTGAGGTTCGGAGCGCATCCGATGACGCTTCTCGGGCTCGCCGGCGTCGGTGACCTGATGGCCACATGCGCGAGTCCCCAATCGCGTAATCACTCCGTGGGGATCGAACTAGGGAAGGGGCGGAAGATCGACGAGATCATCTCGTCCATGAGCATGGTGGCGGAGGGAGTCAAGAGTTGCAAGCCCATCTACGAACTCGGTCAGGAAGCGGGCGTGTGGATGCCGATCACCGAGAACGTCGTCCAGATCTGTCACGAGGGCGCGACGGTGGACGAGCTCGTTCGGGATCTACTCAGCCGCGAGATCCGCTCCGAGTTCGAAGGCGTGGCGGAGTACTGGATCGAGAAAGATCCCTCCTAGCCCGGCTCTTCGGGGGCCGGGACTACAGATGGACCACGGGACAGGTCAACGTTCGCGTGATCCCTTCAACCGCTTGGATCTTCGCAACGACCAGTTTGCCGAGATCGTCGACGTTGGATGCGCTGGCGCGCACGATAACGTCGTACGGGCCCGTCACATCCTCGGCAGCGTCGACTCCCGCGATCTCGCGCACCTCACTGGCGACCTGGGCGGCCTTGCCCACC
>JBOGXG010000114.1:0-1804 GCA_050694195.1 Actinomycetota bacterium
AAATCAAGCGGAATCACATGAGTCGAGAAAAGAGAAAGGCCCCGTCACCAGGGCCTTTTCTGGAGCGGGCGACCAGATTCGAACCGGCGACCCTCACCTTGGCAAAAAAAAGGTGTTTTTGGAAACGCGCCGGGCAAGTCGGCCCAGGGCTGAATGATTCGTTCCTGCAGGTCAGAACCCCGATTGACACCCTCAGGCTTGGTCAGCGGTGGTCATGCTTTGTCTCCCTTACAGGAGCGGAATAGGAGCGGAAAGGCTGTGCGACTCACAAGGCGGCCGCTACGCTGCATCCATGGAAATCGAGTGGGATCCCAACAAAGCCGACTCGAATCTCAAGAAACACGGGGTTCCGTTCGATGAAGCAGCAACAGCATTCGGAGATCCACTTTCATTTGACTATCGCCGACCCGGACCATTCTGATGACGAGGAGCGTTTCGTCCTGCTGGGACAATCGTTCTCCGGCCGCCTCGTTGTGGTGGTCCACACCTACCAAGGCGAAAGAATCCGAATCATCAGCGCTAGAATCGCTACTAAGAATGAGAGGCGATCCTATGAAGACTGACGGTCAAGACCCCGATATGCGTGAGGAGTATGACTTCAGCGGTGGCGTTAGAGGTAAGTACGCCGACCGCTTCGCCGAAGGTTCAAACGTTGTGGTGCTCGATCCAGACGTGGCTGCTGAATTTAAGACACGCAAAGCCGTCAACGACGCGCTCCGTGCCCAGCTAAAGAACGGGCGCCGTGCCTCTGGAGACGACAGCTAGCGAGGATCATGGCGAAAGCGCCCCTCTAACGACCCAGAGACCGGGCAACTATCGACGCACACGGATGATCCGAGTTGACTCGAGGTTGGTATCCGAGCCCTTCCACCACAGCCGGAAGCGGCCACACGACCCCGGACTGAAGTCGAACCTCGATCTCGTCGTCAGGCCCAGGCCCGCGACCTTGACCCACTTCCGGTTGGCTTGTTCTTGGAGGACGATCCGAGACTGCGGAGCTCCCGGCCGGACCCGGCCCCGGATCGTTCCGCTGCAGTTGCCCGGCACACGGACCGTGATCCGAGCCTTGACCTCGACGTCGACAGGCGACGACGCGACGCCCTCACAGCCCTCGGTGGACCGCGGGGTTGCGATGTAGGACGCGTTTCTATGGGCGCGGCCCGTATAGGTCCACGAACCATCTGCCGTCGCCTCCAGGGTTGCGATCGGATCGAAGTGATCGGTTCCGTAGATGCGGCGCGATAGCTCGACCGAAACCGGCTGCGCGCAATCGCGCGGCGCGGAGATTGAGCCGGACAGGTTGAGAGGGGCGCGGTAGCGCGTGATGTCTTGGGCTGCGGTGATCGTTGCTGTTACGTCACCGAGCTCGCGGGCGGGGCCCACTGGAGGGTCACTGGGCGACGGACTCGGCTCGCCCCCACCGCCGGATTGAGGAGGCTGCGGCTCACACGCATCGCCACGCGCGTCACCGTAGGTGTTCTGTTGACCGGGGTTGTGCTCATCGGGGCAGTTGTCGCTGTCATCGGGAACCCCGTCTTGGTCGCCGTCAGTGCCACTCGGCGTGGGATCAGGTGTTGGTGTCACGGTGGGGATGGGGCTCGGTGATGCGGTGACGGTCTCGGTCGGCGTGGGGGTCGGCTCCGGCGATTCTGGTTTCGCAAAGGACGAGATCACCCAATCTCGCCGGCCACCAGGCCCGGCCGTGTAGACCCTGGTGCCATCGGGACTCGGGTGGACCGCATGGCCCCCCCGCCAAGCGGTCCCCTGGTAGCGGGCGGCCGCAACCAGCTCGCCGGTTCCGCTC
>JBOGXG010000115.1:0-5762 GCA_050694195.1 Actinomycetota bacterium
CCCGAAGGCGCCTCAGCATCGGGTTCGCTGATCACGATCTCCCTGAAGACCGTGTCGTTGGGGTCGCCGGCGAAACTCCCTGCGTCCTCGGGGAGCATCCCCTCGTAGTCGACGGTCTCCAGCTCCGACGCCGCTTGCACGACGCCGGCGCGGGTGAGGTCGCCGGCTTCGTAGGCGTTCTCGAGAACCTCCTTCAACGGGTACGACCACACCCAACCCGAGGTGTAGCCGTCGTTGGGGTCCACGTCCCCGACTGCTTCCCGCATCGCGGTATGCCCCGGCGTATCGGTACCGAACGGCGGCCACGGGCCGCTCTGCAGGTACAGCGCCTCGATCGCCTCGGCGGCGGGGCTTTCGAGCACGCCTTTGTTCCACGTCGGCGAGGTCCCGATGAATTTCCCGGTGAAGTCGCGGGCCGCGGTCCCACCGACGATCTCCGCCATCTCCGTCGGCCCCGTCGTGATGATGACCAGATCCGGCTCGGCGCGGAGGATGGCACCGATCGCCTCCTCCTGGCTGCCGGCGACCGCATTGGGAGCCGTCTCGATCGCGCCCAGGAACTCGAGTCCCGTCGCGTCCGCGGCGATCTCCGCTCCGGCGGCGGCATCGCCGCCGTAGTCGCCGGGGTACCCGACGGCCATCACTGACTCGACACCGAATTCCTCGATCGCGTAGTCGATGGCGTTCATCGACTCGATGCAGTAATTCGACCCCGACTCGATGATGTTGTCCTCGAACTCCCATCCGGACCACCACGACGCGGGAGCTCCAACGACGTCGTTCTGTTTGTAGAGGTCGAGTCCCGCGAGTGTAGGCGGCGTCCCCAGGGTCTGGGCGAGCGCCAGGATGTCCGGCTCGATCTGTTGGTACTTGCGCACGTGTACCTCGGGGTTGTACTCGTTGTCCTCGACGTACGTGGTCGCGTCGACGTCGTACTCGCCGCCGATCCCTCCATCCTCATTGACGCGGTTCCAGAACGCGGCTTGCGCGTCGGTGATCGGAACCGCGAGGGGAGCGAACGGTCCGATCGTGAGGTCGGAGAGAGTCCCGAGATAGATACATCCGTTGTCCTCGTTGACCGCTTCGGGGCACGGTTCCTCGGTGACCCCTATGTCCGTCGCGATGCCGCCATCGTCACCGTCGCCGCCTGCGGCCTCGTCATCGTCATCGCCGCCGCTGCTGCAGGCCCCCACGAACAGCAGAAGCGCGGCGCCGACGACCGCCAGCTTCCACCAGCCCTTGTCGCGTCTCAACATGCTCTCCCTTCGTCGATCGCTGTCGAGCTACGTGATCCTGGATCTATCGCTGCGCCAACTCACCTCCTCCATCGTCAGTACGAGAACGGCCATCTCGTCCAGTAATTGCGTGCCCGCACCCACAATCCGTAGAGCCCCCTCGGCTCGACGATCAGGAACACGATGATCAAGAGGCCGTAGATGACCTGCTCGAGTTGTTGGGTGGTGAGGAAGCCGCCGGTCGCCGACGCGCTGATGGCGGGGATGAAGCGCGGTGCCTCCTCGATGAGGCGCGGCAACAACGTCACGAACGCGGCTCCCATGATCGAGCCCGAGATCGTGGCCACTCCGCCGATCAGGATCATCGCGATATAGCGGATGCTCAGCAGCAGGTTGAACCCGCCGGGCTCGACGAAGCCCGTGATGGTGGCGAGGAGGGCCCCGGCGATCCCCGCGTAGAAAGACGAGATAGTGAACGCTAGGGCCTTGTTCTTCGGAAGCGAGACCCCCATCGCCTCCGCCGCGAGATCCCGATCGCGCACGGCCCCGAAGGCGCGCCCCACGGCGGACCGCGCCAGGTTCCTCCCCAGCACGGCCATGACGACGAGGAACACGAGGCCCATGAAGTAGAACCCCTGGGACCGCGACAGCTCGACCCCGGCGACCTGTGCCTGATCGGTGAAGTCGAAGCCGAACAGCACAGGCGGCGCCGCCGCCCGCCCCGTTCCGGTACCGCCGGTCAGGGACTCCGCCTCCCTGAAGATGTGCTCGCCGATGAAGACCAATCCCAACGTGACGATCGCGAGGTAAAGCCCTCTCAACCTGAACGCCACCGGGGACACGAGCAGTCCGGCAACCGCCGCCACGATCCCCGCTGCAGGCAACCAGATCTGCATCTCCAGCCCGTAACCAACCACCCGTCCCTCCGGATCGCCGGCGAGAACGGCGGCGGTGTAGGCACCGAGCCCGAAGAAGAACGCGTGCCCGAGTGACACCTGGCCGGCGTAACCGGTGACGAGGTTCAGCCCGATGGCTCCTATCGATGCGACGAACGCGGTCGCGACCAGCAGGACCAGAGAGTCCGACAGCCTGAATGGCAGCAGCAGTAGGCCGATGAGGAGCCCGGCGATCGCGACCTTCTTCGCACGGGTGTTCAGCAACGCCGAATCTTGACGGTAGGACGTATAGAGCCGGGGCCTGCCTCTCATACACGCTCGATCTCCGGTGTCCCGAACAAGCCGTAGGGACGGATGAGAAGAACCACGAGCATCACGAGATAGGGAACGACCTGCGAGAAGTTCCCGCCGAGGAAGGAGAGGTACTCACCCTGGTAGGTGACCGTGAGGCCCTCGAAGATCCCGATGATCAACGCCCCGGCGATGGCTCCCGTGATCGAATCGAGTCCCCCGAGGATGACGGCCGGCAGTGCCTTCAGGGCCACGAATGCACTGCCTTGATCGATCCCGGATCCTGTTCCGACGAACATCCCCGCGAGCGCGGCCAGCGCCCCCGCGATCGCCCACGACAGAGCGAACACGGCGCCGACGGACACGCCCTGCGCGAGTGCCGCCTCCTGGTCGAACGCGGTGGCCCGCATCGCAAGTCCGATCCGCGTGCGATTGAAGAACAGGTACAGGATCGCGACTGTCACCAGCGCGAACAGCACCATCGCGATGCGCCTATGTTGGATCGACACGCCCGCGACTTCGATGGTCCTCAGTCCCCATGGGTCCCCCACAGACCTCACGTCGGACCCGAGCGCGTCGCTTACGAAAACCCTCAGAACTATGTCGATGCCGATCGTGATCATCGCAATCGCGAACACAGGTTTCCCCACCATCGGACGGATCGCGAGGCGCTCGATAACGAGCCCCGTGACGGCCGTCAGGATCATCGCCAGAGGAAGAGCGAACCAGAAGCTGAGGTCGACGACGGTCGCCAGGTAGATCACCCAGTACGCCCCCAGGATCATCAGCCCGGGCTGAGCGAAACTCACGACCCCCATCGACTTGTAGATGATGACGAAGCCCAGGGCGAGCAGCGCGTAGATCGAAGCGAGACCGAGACCGATGACCAGAGCCTGAACGAAGCGCGTCATCCCGTGATCTCTTCGGTCGTCCCGCCGTACATCTCCTCGACGAGATCACCGAACATCTTGGCGATGGCCGCCCGCTTCACCTTCTGCGTCGCGGTGAGCTCCCCATCTTCGTGATCGAGTTCCTTCGGGAGCAATCTGAAGGCTTTGACCCGTTCCACGGACGAGAAGAGTTCGTTCTTGTCGACGACGACCTCCCGGATCAGCTCCAGCACCTCCGGCTTCTCGGAAAGGTCTCGATACGTCGTGTAGGGCAAACCTCTCCGCTGCGCCCAATCGCCGACGGTTTCCAGCTCGATGCCGATAAGAGAGCACAGGAATTTCCGCCCATCCCCCACGACGATGGCTTCCTTGATGTACGGCGACGACTTGAGCGCGTTCTCGATCTCCGAAGGAGACACGTTCTTCCCACCGGAGGTGATGATGATGTCTTTCATGCGGTCGGTGATCTTCACGTGCGTGCCGTCGACCCACCTCCCCACGTCGCCCGTATGCAGCCATCCGTCCTCGGTGACGGCCGCCGCGGTGGCCTCCGGATCTCTCCAATACCCGGCGAAGACGCCGGGGTGACGGGTGAGTATCTCGCCCGTCATCTCATCGATCCGCAGCTCGACGTTGGGATGCGGCTGCCCCACGGTCCCCACCTTCACGGCTCCCGGTCTGTTCCCGGTGGCGACGGCGGAGTTCTCGGTCATCCCGTAAACCTCGTGCATAGGGACCCCGATACCCATGAAGAACTCGAGGATCTGCGGTGCGACGGGAGCGGCGCCCGACGCCGCATAACGGCACTTGAGCATCCCGATACGTTCCTTCAGCGATCGGAAGAGGAAGACGTGGCCACAGGCGTAGAGCAGGCGAGTCCCGAGCGTGTGGGTCCCTCCGGTTCGTACCAGCCCCGCCGAGATCCTCCGCGCCACCGCGGTCCAGATCCGGAAGTTCTGCCTCTTCAACCAGGTCGCGTTCGCCGCGTTGATATGGATCGCCGCGTGCATCTTCTCCCAGATGCGCGGAACGCCGAGGAAGATGGTCGGTTGCACCTCCTGCAGGTTCTGAGTAACGGTATCGATAGACTCCGCGAAGTTGACGGTGCACCCGGCCGCGATGTTGAACCACACCGTGAAGATCCGCTCCGCGATGTGGCACAGCGGTAGGTACGACAACAGCACGTCATCGTGGGTCGGAGGGGGTGACGTGAACCCCCCTCCCTCGACTAGTTCGCCTATAGCGAATTCCACGTTCCGTATCGTGAGCATGGCTCCCTTGGGAGGCCCGGTCGTCCCGGAGGTGTAGATCAACGTCATGACGTCGTCGGGACCGGCGTCTTGGATGAGATGATCGAGTTCCCCCTCGTGGGCCGTGCGGTGTGCCCGCCCGAGCTCCACCAGCTCGGCCCACGACATCAAAGCAGGATCATCGATCCGGTCGAGCCCGCGTGGTTCGATGTAGACGATCTTCTCGAGCCCGGGAAGATCCTCTTTCACCTTCAGGGCCTTATCGACCTGCTCTTGGTCCTCAGCGATCAAGATCTTGGAGCCGGAGTTCTCCAGTAGGTAACGGACCTCGGAGGGAGGATTGGTCGGATAGAGACCCATCGTCATCGCCCGGACCGCGACCGATGCGAGGTCCGCGTAGACCCACTCCGGTCGGTTCTCCGAGTGGATGGCGACCCTGTCGCCGGGAGCCACGCCCAGCGCAAGGAGGCCGTGGGCCACGTCCTGGACGTTGGCCCAGTAGTCGCGCCACGTTATGTCACTCCAGATCCCCAGGTCCTTCTCGCGGAGCGCGACCTGGTTGGGTCGTGTCAGCGCATGATCCCGTAGCCGTGTAACGATCGACGTCGTGGCCGTGGTTCGCTCGACGACCGAGACCATCAGCTTCTCCCTCCCGTAGGAACGGCTTTCTCCTCGCCGAGGTACGCCTGGATGACCCGGGGATCGGATTGCACGCGATCGGGCGTGTCTACGGTGATAGCGCGACCGAAGTCCATCACAAGCACACGCTCGGCGATATCCATGACGAAACCCATGTCGTGCTCGACCACGATGGTCGCCACGCCCAGTTCGTCTCCCACGTCGAGGATGAATCTGGCCATGTCCTCGGTTTCCTCCAGATTCATCCCAGCGACCGGCTCGTCGAGCATCAACAGCTTCGGTTCCATCGCGAGGGCGCGCCCGAGTTCAACGCGCTTCTGGATGCCGTACGGAAGGAGACCCACCGGCATCCTGCGGTACTTCTCGATCTCGAGGAAGTCGACGATCTCTTCCACGATCCGTCGGTTATGGATCTCCTGGCGTTGGGCCCTGCCCGCGTACAACATGGCGCTGAGTGGCCCGTACGAGAAGTGGTGATGGCGGCCGAGCATGAGATTCTCGATAACCGTCAGGTTGCGGAAGAGTTCGATGTTCTGGAAGGTGCGCGCGATACCGAGCGAC
>JBOGXG010000116.1:0-4311 GCA_050694195.1 Actinomycetota bacterium
CTCTTCGTCGTCGCCGCCAACGAGGGATGGAAGCCCCAATCGACCGAGCACCTTGCGATCCTCGACATCCTCGGGATCGCGCACGGAGTCGTGGCGCTAACGAAGATCGACCTCGTCGAGCCGGAGACGATCGCTCGCGTGGGATCCGAGGTGAGGGAACGAGTGACCGGGACCTCGCTCGCGGAAGCTACGGTCGTGCCGGTCTCCGGGACGACGGGGGAGGGACTCGATCGATTGCTGAAGGCTCTCGACGACGCGGTCGGCGCGGCCCCTCCGCTCCCCGATGTCGGACGTCCGCGTCTGTGGGTCGACCGCATCTTCACGATCGCCGGCTCCGGAACCGTGGTCACGGGAACCCTCACCGGAGGCGTCCTTGCCGGCGGACAAGAGGTCGAGGTGTGGAACGGGGCCGGCGAACGCCGGGCTCGGATCCGCAGGATCCAGAGTCATAAGAAGGAGGTCGCCGAGATCGGGCCGGGCAATCGTGTCGCCCTGAACCTCGTGGGTTTGGAGCGGAGGGGGGCCGAGCGCGGCGACGAGGTCGTGTTGCCGGGGCAGTGGAGGCCGACGAACCAGGTCGACGTCGTCCTCCGAGTGCTGCCGGCGAACGTCAGCGGCGTCGAGCACGAACTCAAGGAACGAGGCTCGCACCTCCTCTACATCGGCTCGGCCGAGACGCCGGTACGCTTCCGTTTGCTCGAGGACGCGCGCTTGACTCCCGGGACCGTGGGGGCCGCGCAACTGCACCTGCGCGATCCGCTCCTGCTGGCGCGCGGCGATCGATTCGTCCTGCGAGATGCCGGCCGGATCCTGACCTTCGGCGGCGGCATCGTGGCCGACCCGCTGCCGTCACGTGCCCGCCGCGGCGACGCCGCGCGCATCGAGCTGATCCACCGGCTCGTGTACGAGGACGCGCCCGGCGCCCTCCGGGCTCTGTTGGATGCGGAGGGTCGGATCGATAAGGGAGAGGCACTGCTGCGGTCCGGCGCGTGGGAGCCGGCGGGTATCGAGGTCGGCCGTGGTCTCTACTCCGAAGATGCCTTCGCGACCCTGCTCGCGCGCGCACACAAGTCTCTCGAACGACACCATCGGGAACGACCGCTCGAACAGGGCATGGCGCGAGAGGCGCTGCGCAACGAACTCGGACTCGATACCGAGTCCTTCGACGACATGCTCCGGCGTGACGACCGAGCGGTAGAGGTCGACGCGCTCGTGCGGCTGCGTGAGCACCGCGTCGAGCTGTCCCGCGAACAGCAGGACGCTCGTGCCGTCCTGGTGGCGCGGATCGAGGGCTCGTTCGCACCACCACTCGCCAAGGAACTCGACGCGGATCGCGAACTCATCCGCTCGCTGCTGCAGTCCGGCGATCTCATCCGGATCGGCGACTTCTACCTCAGCGCGGCGCAGGGGGCCGCGCTCCGCTCCAAGGTGAGGGAGCGCATCGAAACCGACGGCCCCCAAACGGTCGCACAGATACGCGACCTGCTCGGGACGACTCGCAAGTACGCGGTGCCCATCTGCGAGTGGCTCGACGCCACCGGAGCAACGCGCCGTCAGGGGGACGTACGAGCCCTTGGCCCCCGTCCCTAGAGACGGCCGCTCACGCGCGGGGTTTGCTATTCGCCGGAGATCGGGTCGCCGCGGACGACTCCTCCACCCACGAGATCGCGGTCGGGGAGTCCCTTGACGCCGTTCTTCAACTCGTCGACGAGCGAGTCCACCACCGCGGAGAGATCGTGGGTCTCGGCGTACACCTCGCGCTGGCGCGTCGATGACGTCCCGCGTTCGAGGATGCCGTTGATCCTCATGAGGTCGTCGCGACAGCCGAGCTTCTCCGAGACCGGCTCCAATACCTCGACCAGGTCGCCGATCGAGCGCCGGAGAGACATGAGGTTCCCCTCCTCGTCGCGGATGATCTCCGCATCGAGCCCGTAGCGCGCCGCGCGCCACTTGTTCTCGCGGATCGTCCACGCTTGGTGAGCCGGGAGGTCGAGGCCGGCGTTGTAACGCTCGCCGAGCCACACGACGAGCGATTGGCTCAGCGCGACGACCGCGCACAACTCATCCATCGACGGGATCCCGTCACAGATCCGGAGCTCGATCGTTCCGAAGCCCGGATGAGGTCGGATGTCCCACCACACCTCGCGGATGCTTCTGATCGTGCCGGCGCCGATCAGCGTGCGCATGAACCGTTGGAACTGCCCCCAGTTCTTCATCTGGTACGGGAGCCCGGCGGTCGGCAGCGATTCGAAGATCTTCGACCGGATAGAGGCGAGGCCGGTGTCCCGTCCCTGCCAGAACGGGCTCGACGATGAGAGCGCGAGGAAGTGCGGGATGTAGGTGCCGAGGCTGTTGCCGATCGCTATCGCTTGCTCACCGGAGGCGACACCGACGTGAGTGTGGACCCCGAAGATCAAGAGCCGGCGCGCCGTCCACTGACAGTTCTCGATCAATCGGTGATAGCGGGGGTCGGGCGACACCGTCTGGTCGGCCCACGACGAGAACGGGTGCGTGCCGGTGCACAGGACGCGATAGCCGAGGGCCTCGGACGCGCCGAGAAGACGCTCGACCTTGCCGCCGAGATCGCCTCGAGCCTCGCCGACGTTCTGGCAAACGCCTGTGATGACTTCGACGGTGCACTCGAGGAGCTCGTGCTTGAAGGCGGCCGGGTCGTCTAGTTCGGCGAGGATCTTGGTTGCCGCGGTGTCGGTCGCGAGGGCGCCGGCTTCGTCGACGATCTGCGCCTCGATCTCTACACCGAGAGTCGGCTTCGTCGAGCCGTTGAAAACGATGTTCACGGATGCCTCCCCCGATCATGCCCCCCGGCCGTCGGAGTCAGCCTACCCAAGCACGGCCGATCTACCTCTCCCCTGCAAACCGCGCGTAAAAACCGACCGTTATGGGTACCCGGAAGCGTTCAAAACGCGAGGGTTGGGGGTTTAGGGGGTGCGGGAGCGGTGGCGGTGCCTCCCGATCATGAACACGATCCCCACGAGGTTCGCGGCGATGCCGACCGCGAGAGCCCCGGCCCCCGACGACACCGCGATGAGGAGAGGTACGAGGGCCCCTCCGACCCAGGCCAGCTGGAGGATCGACTCGAAGCGAGCGAACGCCCAGCCGCGGCCTCCTTCCGGGGTCTCGCGCTGAACGATCGCGTCGAAGGCGACCTTGGAGGCGCCGGAGGCGACGCCGAAGACGAACACGAGGACCCCCGCCATCAGCGGCGAGAACCACACCCCGACCGCGAAGCTGGTCGCGCCGGCGAGCGCGAGGCAGAGCACGAGGATGCCCTCCTCTCGGAGCGAGCGCCGGAGACGCGGGGCGACCAGCGCTCCGACGAGGCTCCCCAGCGCGGCCGACCCCACCAAGAGGCCGAGACCCACCGAGCTGAAGTCGTCGCGCCTCAGTGCGAAGGCGAGGTGGAAGACGAGGAAGCCGACGAGGAGACGCATGCCGCAGATCGCGAAGAGCGCCTGGTTCACCGGTATCGAACGGGCCCTCGCCTGCGCGCCGGCCCGCGCCGCCTGATCTATCCGCCCCTTCACCGTGGGGAGCCTGAAGGCCGGAACCACGCCCAGCCCGTAGACGATCGCGCCCACGAGGAGTTCCGTCTCGACCCCCGGCCATTTGATCAGCGCGATGCCGGGGATCCCGACGACCATGCCGGAGATGGCGCTGATCCGCGACAGCGACGCGTTCGCGTCCACCAGCGACTTCGTCGGTGGAGTGAGCGCGGGGAGCGCCGCGCCCCGCACGATGAGGGACGCCCTCGAGAGCAAGAGGAGGCCGAACGCGAGAGGAAAGAGGTACAGCGTGTCGAGGCGGGTCACGAGGATCCAGGCGAGGATCCCGCGCCCGACGGCGGACACGACCATCGCCCAGCGAAGGCTTCCCCGATGCCGGTCGAGAACCCTGGCGAGGAGCGGCGACACGATGGCGAACGGCGCCACCGTGAGCGCCAGGTAGAGCGCGACTTTTCCGCGGGCCGTCGTCTCCGGCACGGAGAAGAAGAGGGTCCCCGCAAGAGCCAGGGCGAGGAGGGCGTCCCCGGCGGCGCCGGCCGCCTGTACCTGAAGGAGGCGCCCGAACTCGGGGGTGGTCGCGTCCTTCTTGATCCGCTTGACGGCCCGCCGCGCGGCGACCCGGATGAGGGGCTCTTCGTCGTCGCGGTGGGTCGGGGGCGCGTCCACGCTCTCAAATGTAGGGCCAGGGGGCGACATGCACATCGGGGAAGGGGCCGGATACGGGGGCCGAGACACGGTTTGGGGGGCCCTCGTCCGCCTCCCACGGCAGGAGTAGGCGGGGCAGAGG
>JBOGXG010000117.1:0-5600 GCA_050694195.1 Actinomycetota bacterium
ATCTCTTCGTGTACAGGACCGGAGAGGCGGAATGGCTCGTGGTTCCGAACGCGGCGAACGTCGGCGCGGTGGCGTCCGCCCTTCGCTCATCCGGGGCCGAGCCGGTCGACGAATGGGATAGGTGGGCGATCCTCGCGCTGCAGGGACCCACCTCGTTCGACGTTTTCTCGAAGCTATGGCCGCAGCACCCGGCCCTCGATCTCAAGCTGCACCGATGGATCGCGCTCGACGTGTTCGGCCACGAGGGGATGGCGGCGCGGACCGGTTACACGGGGGAGCGAGGGTTCGAGCTCTACGTGCCGGCCGCCGCTGCGGTGCGGGCGTTCGAGGCTCTCCTCGATGCCGGTGCCACCCCGGTCGGGCTCGGCGCGCGCGACACGCTTCGTCTGGAGATGGGCTACGCGCTCTACGGGCACGAGTTGACCCCCGACACGAACCCTCTCGAAGCCGGACTTGCCTGGGCGATCGCCTGGGACGGCCCGTTCCGGGGCCGGGATCGGTTGCTGGAGATCAAAGAAGAGGGCCCCCGGCGCCGCCTCTTCGGGGTTCGCCTCGACGACAGGGGCGTCCCCCGTCAGGGCTATCCGGTGTGCCGAGGAGAGGAGTCGATCGGCGAGGTCTGCAGCGGCAACTTCTCACCGACCCTAGGAACCGGGATCGCGCTCGCTTACGGCTCGGCCGCCGACGTTCCGAGCCCGGGCGAGGTCGTCGAGATCGACGCGCGCGGGCGGCGGATGAAGGGGGATATCGTGAGGCCGCCCTTCATCGACAAAGGCCGTAAGAAGTCATAAGTCGATATGTCGACAGATCTACAGGTGGATCGCTGATAGTGGATTTCATCCCGCACACGCCCTCGGACGACGCCGCCATGCTCGAGCGGATCGGTGTCGGCTCCATGGCCGAGCTGTTCGACTCCATCCCCGCCGACCTCCGTCTGCCCCGAGACCTAGAGATCCCTCCCGCGCTCGATGAGGTGGCACTGGTGAGACACCTCCGCGAGCTCGCCGAGAGATCGCGGAGCGCCGCCGACCTCGCCTGCTTCATGGGCGGAGGGACCTACGATCACCACGTCCCCGCGGCGGCTCGCGCGCTCGCCGCCCGCGGAGAGTTCTCGACCTCCTACACCCCCTATCAGCCGGAGCTGTCCCAGGGGGTGCTGCAGGCGGTCTACGAGTTCCAGACCATGGTCTGCGAGCTCTACGGTATGGACGTCGCCAACGCCTCCCTCTACGACGGGGCCAGCGCCCTGGTCGAGGGCGTGAACCTCGCCGTGCGCGCGACGAAGCGACATACCGCGGTCGTGTCCGAGGCGGTGCATCCTCACTACCTCCAGGTGCTCCGCACCTATACCTCAGGTTTAGGGTTGAACCTCGTCGTGGTCCCGACCACGGAGGATGGGACGACCGACCTCACCGCCGTCGATCTGGCGGACGCCGCGGCCGTCGTGGTCGCGTCCCCGAACTTCTTCGGGTTGCTGGAGGACGTCGGATCCGCGGCGGGTGCGGCCCACGCGGCGGGTGCGCTCGCCATCGCGGTCACCGATCCGACCGCGATGGGCGTACTCAGGTCGCCGGGCGAACTCGGAGCCGACATCGCGGTGGGCGAGGGGCAGGCTCTCGGCAACGCGATGAGTTACGGGGGTCCTTACGTCGGGTTCTTCGCGACCAAACTGGAGCTGGTCCGACAGGTTCCGGGCCGTATCGCGGGGGAGACCCTGGACGCCGACGGCCGGCGGGCTTACGTGCTCACCCTCCAAGCGCGCGAGCAACACATACGCCGGGCGAAAGCGACGTCCAACGTATGCACTAACCAAACGTTGATGGCCATCGCCGCCGCGATCCACCTCGCCTGGCTCGGTCCGGAGGGACTCGCGAGGTGGGGCGAGATCTGCGTCCGGCGCACCGCGTTCGCGGCTTCCAGACTCGGGGCGATACCGGGATGTTCGGTGAGGTACTCGGGGCCGCGGTTCAAGGAGTTCGTCCTGAAGACTCCGGTCGACGGTCGGGAGCTCGGTAGAGCCCTCGCGAAGCGGGGCTTCCTCGTCGGACCCGCGCTCGGACGGTGGTTCGTGGATCTGGGCGACTGTCTCCTCGTCGCCGTGACGGAGAAGCGCACCGAGGACGACGTCCTGGCCCTGGCGGAGGCGATCGAGAAGGAGCTGGCCGAACGATGAGCGATGTGGGTCGTCCATTAGAGGCGTCGGCCGGGACGAGGCCCCTCGCCGATCCGTTCCCTCTCGTCTTCGAGCTGTCGCAGCCGGGCCGGCGAGCCTGGTCGCTGCCCGAGGTGGAGGTCGACGCGCCGTCCCTCGACGAGCTGATCCCCGACGCGCACCGCCGCGCGGGAGCGCCCTCTCTCCCGGAGATCAGTGAGCTCGATCTAGTCCGCCACTACACGCGTCTCTCGCAGCGGAACTGGGCGATCGACGTGGGCCCCTACCCGCTCGGTTCGTGCACGATGAAGTACAACCCCAAGGTGTCCGAGGAGATCGCCTCGTTCCCCGGCTTCTCGACGCTCCATCCCATGGCCGACGACGAGCTTTGCGCCGGAGCGCTGGAGCTGTTGGGAACGCTCGAACGCGCGCTGTGCGAGGCGACGGGCATGGCCAAGCTGACCTTCCAGCCGGCGGCCGGAGCGCAAGGCGAGCTGACGGGCCTTCTCATAATGCGCGCGTTCCACACCGCCAACGGCGAACCGCGCCGCAAGGTGATCATCCCCGACTCTGCGCACGGGACGAACCCGGCCAGCGTGACGCTCGCCGGTTACGAGGCTCTCGAGGTCCCCTCCGACGAACGAGGTCTCGTCGACCTCGCCGCGCTCGGATCGGTGCTCGACGACTCGGTCGCCGGCTTGATGCTCACGAACCCGAACACCCTCGGCCTCTTCGAACGAGACATCAAAGAGATCGCCGCGGCGATGCACCGCATCGGTGGGCTTCTCTACTACGACGGGGCGAACTTCAACTCGATAGTCGGAGTGGTGCGACCGGGCGACATGGGGTTCGACATCGTCCACATGAACCTCCACAAGACGTTCGCGACGCCGCACGGTGGGGGAGGGCCGGGCTCGGGTCCGCTCGCGGTGTCGGAGAGACTCGCCCGTTACCTGCCGGCACCGGTGCTCGCGTGGGACGAGGGGGCCGAGCGCTGGTACTGGGACGAGGAGCGGCCCGACTCGATAGGCCGGATCCATTCCTTCCACGGCAACTTCGGCATCAACGTCCGCGCCTACGCGTACCTCCGATCGCTCGGGCCGGAGGGGCTGAAGAGGGTCGCCGAGCGTGCCGTCCTCAACGCCAACTACCTCCGCACGCTCGTCGAGGCGGTCTTCCCGACGGCTTACCCCGGCACGTGCATGCATGAGTTCGTCGCGACCGCGAAACCGCTCAGGAAACTCGGTGTGAGAGGGATGGACGTCGCGAAACGTCTCATCGACCTCGGCTACCACCCACCCACCGTCTACTTCCCGCTCGTGGTCGAGGAGGCGCTGATGGTCGAGCCGACCGAGACCGAATCGAAGGAAACGATCGATGGTCTGGCCGCCGCGCTCAACCAGGTCGCCGAGGAGGCCCGCACGACACCGGAACTCCTCCACGCGGCCCCCCTGACAACTCCGGTGCGTCGTCCGGACGAGGCGCGCGCGGCACGCGAGCTGAAGGTCCGCTGGACGCCTTAGGAGCGACAGCCGCTCCGGTCTTCGACGCCGTCATCTTCGACATGGACGGGGTCCTGATCGACTCCGAGCCTCTGTGGCAACGCGCCGAGATCGAGATCTTCGGGGAGCTCGGGGTCCACTTAACGCCGGCTCTGTGCCGCCAGACGATGGGTCTGCGCATCGACGAGGTCGTCGACCACTGGTACTCGTATCGGCCGTGGGGGACAACGTCCAGGGCGGAGGTCGTCGAGCGCGTTGTGGAGCGCGTGGAAACGCTCATCAGGGAGGAAGGTGGACTCCTTCCGGGAGTAACGGATGCGCTCTCCTTCTTCCGCCGGCGGGCGACGCACATCGCGCTCGCTTCGTCGTCCTACTACCGCCTCATCGAAGCCGTCCTGGAAGGTTTCGATCTCGCCGATCGGTTCGACCTCGTCCATTCCGCGGAGGACGAGCCTTTGGGCAAGCCTCATCCCGGCATCTATCTGACCGTCGCGGCGAAACTGAAGGTAGAGGCAGCTCGATGCCTCGCGATAGAGGACTCACCAAACGGCGTCGTCGCGGCGAAGGCGGCGCGGATGAGATGCATCGCGATACCGGAACCCGGCGTAGAGGACGATCCTCGCGTGGCGACAGCCGACGCGCTGGTTGCGTCTCTGTCCGACATCTCCGACGAGCTGTTGTCGCGGCTCTAGTTGGGGCGCTAGAAGACGAAGTACCAGTTGACGTAGAGGACCGTCATGACACCGAGTCCGGCCGCCGAGACCGCCACCACGAGGTCGTGAGCCCGGTAGCGCTCGGCGAAGGCGGCGAACGCCCAGAAGAGCGGGAAGATCACGACGACGAAGCGGGGGACCGACATGAACGGGCGGCCTCCGAATATGAACGAAAGAGGGATCAGGAGGCTGAGGACGGTATAGGCGACGTACGGGGCGCGGACGTTGCGGACGACCCAGACGGCCGCCGCTATCGCGACCGCAACGACGATCAGGTCCAGTTGATGGAACCCACCGGAGTAGGCCCCGATGAACTTCAGCGCCTCCTCAGTTCCCTTCACTATCGAATCCCAGACGAAATGGAACTCGCGCAGCCATCCGCTCTGATCCCTCACCGGCGTCAGCCAGTCGCCGTTCGACCGGTACCAATAGAAGAGGTAGGTCAGCAGTCCGGTGACCGGGAAGGCCGCCCACGGCAGCGTTCTCACGAGAGACCTGATCCTGCCCTCATCCCGACTCCTCGCCTGGTCCCATGCCTCGAGCGCGAGCGGGAGGATCAGGACGATCCCGATGCTGCGCGTGGCCGCCGCGAGCGCGCCGAGCGTGCCGGCGAGGGCCCACTCTCGGCGGCGTGCGGCGAGAAGAGACCCGACGGTGAGTAGGAGGAATAGCGACTCGGTGTAGGGGGCGAAGAAGAAGAAGGCGGTGGGGAAGACGGCCATGTAGAGGACGCTCCGGCGGGCGCGGTCGTCGTCGAACTCGGTGCGCGTGAGCTCGTACATCGCGAACAGAGCGCCGAGGTAAGCGAGATTGGATATGAGCAGCGCCGCCGCGAGGGGATGGCCTCCCAGCAGGGGAGAGATCCCCCGGATCAACAGCGGATAGAAGGGGAAGAACGCGGCGCTGAGATCGGTGTCCGAATACCCCTCGGTGGCGATCCTCAGGAACCAGAGAGCGTCCCATCGCTCCCAGGCGGTGAACAGGTTCTCCCATCCCGGCCCGGGATTGGGAGCGTCCCATCCGGGAACGTGGACCGCAGCGTTGGCGGGAAGGAGAGCGGTCGCGACGAGCGCGAGGAGGGCGAGGCCGACCCGCGCGCCGAGGAAGACCCTCAAGCAATAAAGGAAGCGGCCGCGCCATTCGGGGGGCGTCGCGGCGAGGTCCTCGGCCTCCTTCTCCCGCGCCCGCGTGCTCGCCCCCTGGATCGTCGATGGCGCGGGGGGAGCACCGGTC
>JBOGXG010000118.1:0-5589 GCA_050694195.1 Actinomycetota bacterium
GTTGCCGATCACGAGGCCGATGCCGTGTCCGATGCGAAGGGAAACATCTACTTCGTGTGGATCGGACGCGACCGCCTTCCCTATCTCGCCGTTTCGAAGAACGACGGCAAGAAGTGGACGAAGCCCATGATGGTGGGCGCTCCCGGTGTCAAAGAAGCGAACCTTCCCGCTCTCGACGTCGGAGGCAACGGCGAGATCGCGCTCACGTACATGGGCTCCGAAAACTCGCCCTTCAAGGCGGGGGCGGAGAACGCCGAGGACGCCGCGGAGACCGAGGACCCCGATTACAGCAAGACAACATGGAACGGCTACATGATGATCTCCGCGAACGCCGACGCCGCCCGGCCCGTCTTCTACAGCGCGACGGTCAACGACAAGAAAGACCCGATCTATCGGGGCGAATGTGGCCCCGGTCGTTGCGGAGCGGTGTATGACTTCATCGACATCGTGATCGACAGGGGCCAGGTATGGGCGTCATTCGTCGATGCCTGCATCATGGTGTGCGTCACGACGGGACCCGGCAACCTAGGAGCCGACGGCATCGTGGGCCGTCTCGTCGGAGGACCCAAGCTCCACTAGCGACACCGGCACCTAGTCTCCGTTGGGGGGGCCAAAAGGGTCCTAACGGACTATTTCACTCGGCCCCCGCGCGACCTCAGACTGGATAGATGAGGGGGCTCTGTTTCGTTCTCGTACTCGGTCTGATCGCGACCGTGGCACCGGCCGCCACCGGCGCGCCCGAAAAGGCGCGGCGGGCGCGCGTGACCCACGTGTCCGACGGCGACACGGCCTACCTGAAGCCACTCAAGTACGGAACGACGGCCGCGAGCTGGGGCGGCCGCAAGGCGCGGTTCATCGGGGTCGACACCCCCGAGGTCTATTCCTCGCCCGACGAGTGCTACGGCAAGAAGGCCAGCAACTTCACGAAGAGGAAGCTCGCCGGTAAGCGCGTCAAGATCACCTATGGGCAAGATCCGCTGGATCCGTACGACAGGGCCCTCGTCTACGTATGGCTGAAAGGAAAGCTCTTCAACCTGACCCTGGTCCGCAAGGGGTTCGCACGAGTGCTCATCTACGAGCCCAACGATCGTTACGAGACTCGACTCCGGCGCGCCCAGAAGAACGCACGCGCCGACGATCGTGGATTGTGGGGCGCCTGCGGTGGCTCGGCTAAGAGAACCTAGCTCTAGGAGCCGCGAACGAAGGCCTCCACAAGGTTCGCGATCTCTTCCCCCTTGTCCTCCTGGAGGAAATGTGACGCTCCTTCGACCAGCTCGAAGCGGGCGCCCGGGATCCTTTCCGCCAGCCTCTCCCCCGCCCGAGGTGGGAAGATCGGATCGCCGTCCGAGAAGGCGACCAGAACCGGCTTCTCCCAGCGCGTGAGCGCATCATGGACCGCCATGGTTTCCTTCGCCCCGGGATCGTCGATGTCGAGGGGCACCAGCCCGGGGAACGCCGCGGCCCCCGCCTTCGACTTCGGAGTGACGAAGGGCGCCTCGTAGCCGGCGATCACGCCCGGACCGAGCTCCGTCGTCGTCGCTCCTTGCACGATGAAGCCGACCGGAAGGTCCGGGTTCTCGGTAGCGAACCTCAACCACTGCAAGAACGCCTCGTTGGGAGGCTTGCCCGGGCGCGGTCTGAACATCCCCGTGTTGAGGATCACCAGGCGGGAGAACCTCGCCTCATCCTCGACCGCGGCGCGGAGACCGATAGGCCCTCCCCAGTCCTGGACCACCAGGGTGATGTCCCGCAGATCCAAGGATTCGATCAACTGGGTCAGCGACAGCAAGTGCTTGTCGTACGAGTACCACTCGACTTCCGTGACCTTGTCGGACCGGCCGAAGCCTATGAAGTCGGGTGCTATCACCCGAGCGACCTCACTGAGCGTCGGGATCATCTTCCTGTAGAGATACGCCCAGGTCGGTTCGCCGTGCAGCAAGAGGATCGGGGAACCGTCCCCCTCATCGACATGGTGCATCCGCAGACCTTCGAGGTCGCCCCCGAGTTCGAGGTAATGGGGCTCGAGGTCGTATCCCTCTAGTTCGGCGAAACGTTCGTCCGGTGTGCGAAAGACCTCAAGCATCAAACATCGCGGATGAAAGGCGCTCGGGATCGATCTCGTAGCGAGCGATCGCGTCTTCGACGGCCTCCGGTTTCACGTCTCCGAACTCCGCCAGCGCGGCGAGGGTCGTCACCACGATGTGTTCGGCACTGACCTCGAAGTGCTTCCGCAACTGCTCCCGGTCGTCGGAGCGACCAAAGCCGTCGGTGCCGAGGGGCACGTACGGAGCCGGCACCCAACGCGCGATCTGATCTTGAACCGCCTTCATCGAATCGCTCACCGCGATCACCGGCCCATCGTGTGGTTCGAGCACCTTCGTGACGTACGGCTGGCGACGAGCCTCACCCGGGTGGAGGCGGTTCCATCTCTCCACCTCGAGCGCCTCCTTGCGGAGCTGCTGATAGGAGGTCGCGCTCCATACGGTGGCGGCGACTTCGTGATTCTCGCTGAGGAGCTCTTGCGCGCGCAGGACCTCACCGAGTATCGATCCCGAGCCGAACAGTTGGGCACGATGCTTCTGATGATCGCCTGCCTCCTTGAAAACGTAGAGCCCGCGGATGATGCCGTCCTTGACTCCCTCGGGCATCGGGGGCATCACGTAGTTCTCGTTGTAGAGGGTTATGTAATAGAAGAGGTCCTCGTTCGCATCGAGCATCCTCCGCAATCCCTCTTGAACGATGGCCGCGGTCTCGAAAGCGAAGGCCGGATCGTAGGCCAGGCAAGCAGGGTTCGACGAGGCGAGCAGCAACGAGTGCCCATCCTGGTGCTGAAGGCCCTCGCCGAGAAGCGTCGTCCTCCCGTAGGTCGCGCCGAGGAGGAAGCCGCGTCCTCGCTGATCGCCGAACGACCAGAGGAGGTCGCCGATGCGTTGGAAACCGAACATCGAGTAGAAGATGAAGAACGGAATCATCGTCTCGCCGTGCGTGGCATAGGACGTACCGGCAGCGGTGAACGAAGCCATCGAGCCTGCCTCCGTGATCCCCTCCTCGAGGATCTGCCCCCCGCTCGCCTCGCGGTAGGCAAGGAGATGCGCCGAGTCGACTGGGTCGTACAACTGGCCGCGCGCGGCGTAGATCTTGAAGTCCGGAAACAGGGATTCCATCCCGAACGTTCGGGCTTCGTCGGGGATGATGGGAACGACTCGCTCGCCGATCTTCTTGTCTCGAAGGAGCTTCCTCAAGAGTCGAACGAACGCCATCGTCGTCGACACGGCCTGTTTCGAGCCGGTGGCGAACTCCTCATAGAGATCATCCTTCGGGAGTGGCAGTTTGCTCGGCGTCACGCGTCGCTCCGGGATGGTTCCACCCAGTGCATGACGTCTCGCCAGCATGTACTGGACCTCTTTCGAGTTCTTCCCCGGGTGGTAGTAGGGAGGACGCCCCTCCTTGATCTCGTTGTCGCTGATCGGAAGCTCCAGCGAGTCGCGGAAGGTCTTCAGTTCGTCCTCGGTGAGTTTCTTCGTTTGGTGCGTGACGTTGCGGCCGGCGATCTTCTCACCGAGCCCCCACCCCTTGACCGTCTTCGCCAAGATCACGACGGGTGCATCCTTCAATTCCAGGGCCGACGCGTAGGCCGCGTAGAGCTTGCGGTAATCATGTCCTCCCCGGCGTAGGCGGCGGAGATCTTCGTCCGACAGGTGCTCCACCAGCTTCGTGAGACGAGGATCGGGGCCGAAGAAATGTTCGCGGATGTAGGCTCCGGATTCGACCGCGTACTTCTGGAACTCGCCGTCGAGGGTCGTATTCATCTGGTGAACGAGAGCGCCTTCGTCATCGCGGGCGAGAAGTTCGTCCCATTCACGTCCCCACACCACCTTGATGACGTGCCACCCCGCACCACGGAAGTTGGACTCGAGCTCCTGGATGATCTTCCCGTTGCCGCGCACCGGCCCATCGAGGCGTTGGAGGTTGCAGTTAACGATGAAGATGAGATTGTCGAGCCCCTCGCGTGACGCGAGCGACAGGGCAGCCATCGATTCCGGTTCGTCCATCTCGCCGTCGCCGAGGAACGCCCACACACGCTGTTCGGAGGTGTCCTTGATGCCTCGGTGGTGCAGGTAGCGGTTGAAGCGCGCTTGATATACCGCGTTCAAGGGAGCCAGTCCCATCGACACTGTCGGGTACTCCCAGTAATCCGGCATGAGCCTCGGATGCGGATAAGACGGCAACCCGATCCCATCGACCTCTTGCCGGAAGTTCTCCAACTGCTCCTCGCTGAGCCGGCCCTCGAGGAAGGAGCGAGCGTATATCCCGGGTGCGCCGTGGCCCTGGTAGTAGATCGAGTCGCCTCCGCCCGGCGCGTCCTTTCCCCTGAAGAAATGGTTGAAGCCGACCTCGAAGAGCGAGGCGGCAGATGCGTAGGTGGAGAGGTGTCCGCCTATCCCCTCGTGGTCCTTGTTGGCGCGCGTCACCATAGCCATCGCGTTCCATCGGATGATCCGGCGGATCCTCTTCTCGAGGTCCTCGTCGCCGGGGAAGTACGGCTCTTGCTCGGGCGGGATCGTATTGATGTAGTCGGTCGACACCATCGAGGGCAACCCGATCTGCTTCGACCGCGCGTGAAGCATGATCCGGGACAGAAGGAACTTCGCCCGCGCCGGCGAGCGGTCGATGATCTGATCGAGGGACTCGATCCATTCCCCGGTTTCGTCCGGATCTATGTCCGGCAACTGATCCTTGAAGGCGTCGTACATGTCACCCAATCCAGTAGAGATCTCGGTCCCTCCCAGCGTACCCCCGCTCAGAAACTCGATACCAAGAGTTGCCGAGTGATCTACGGATGGTCCGCGCGGCGCGCTCGTTATCGGCGACAGATGAGCGATAGGTGAGGCCGTGCAGGCGGGAGGCTGGTACCTAAGCCGGACGGCCTAGGGGAACGTCCGGGGCCCCCTCTTCGAGCGCCCGAGCCTGCATCCGGACGAGATCCATCAGATCCACCAGGCCGATGATCTCGCCGTCCTTCAGGACCGGCAGGAGCTTGATGTGCTTCAACGCCATCTGGCGCTGCACGTCGTTGACGTCCGCATCTGCGTTCACGTAGACGGGGGTCCCTCTAGTCATCTCCGCAACGTCTGCCTTCAGCAGGTCGACCCCCTCCTCGAGCAGCAGGCGACCCGTCCAGGTGCCGCCGACCTCCCCGCCGGGATTTTGCAGTACCTCGCTGATTACCAATGTTTCCCTTTCAAGTGACTCTTGGTCGGTACCCTCAAGCAGGCTAGGCAAACGCCGGCACTAAGTGGCGCGCCGGGGCTGACAGCTCGGACACCAGTAGGTAACACGTCCCCCTAGGTCGGAAGGTTCGGCGCGAGCTATCGGCGTCCTGCATCTCCGGCACGGCCGGCCGCCGCGCCCGTACACCCAGTGCTCGCGCCCCCGGCGCAGGTCCCCCGTGGTCACTTGCCGTCCGATCGTCCTGTTGACCTCCATGGCTCGCTTGATCCGGCGCACCAGCGCGCGGACGTCGGGGATGTCGGCCACCGCCGTCGACGGATGGATGCCACTGAGGAAGCAGACCTCGCTCTTGTAGAC
>JBOGXG010000119.1:0-10908 GCA_050694195.1 Actinomycetota bacterium
ACCGTGTACTCCGGATACTCGAGCCAGTTATCGATGAGGGATATAGCCGCCGTCATCAAGATCGCCGCAAGAGTACCGAGCGCGATCCAGTTCGACCGGCGACGCATCATCCGCACGAGCGAGACGATGAAGGCCACCACCGCGATCAGGCCCAAGATCCCGAGATCGCCCGCGAACGACATGGTGCTCGACTTATAGTCCTCGGCCGAACCACCATGGATGTTCCGGGTCTTCCGCGCGTACTCCAGACCCAGCTCGGTCGGTGGGAGGTCCAAAGCAGCCAGGGGAGATCCTTCCGCGAACTCGTCGGCGACGAGCAAGATGCTCGCCCGGCTGGCCGCGGTCCCGGGCCCACTCCCGAACCACGCGGCCGGTATGTCCGAGGTCAAACGCTCGGAGGTGATCTCGATCTCGGGCATGTCCTCCATCGACACGAGATCCATCGCCCGGGTCAGCGTGCCGGGGACGATCACCTCGATCGAGTAGATGCCGCCCGCGGCGATGACGAGGCCCGAAACGAGCGCTCCGACCCGCATCCCCCCTCGAGAACCCTTGGGTCGCGCCAAGAGGTTGGCACTGACGATCGCGAAGCAAACCGCGACCATCACGGAGAGCGACCCCGTTGCCTGGATCATGGCGAGACACACGAAGGCCGCCAGCAAACCGCGACCCCGGCTGACCTTGCGGGCATGCAGAGCGGCGACCGAGAGGCATAACCCAACCGCGAACAGGCCGCCCAGGACGTGATGGCCCGCGCCATGACCTGTCAGGGTGCCTTGTACCGGATCGGTCCAACCGAGCGCGAGTCCCTGGAAGACGCCGATCGGGACCTGGATGGCCATGATGACGAGGACGAGCTTGCCCAGGCGCACCAGGGTCTGTTCGTCCGGCGACCAGCGGTGGATCGCCCAGATGACCAGCAGCGGCTCCCCCACGATCATCACGAAGACGACCAACCGCAACGGATGCGACACGCTCACGGCCATGGAGGCAACGCATAGGCCCAGCAGATACAGGAGCCACGCGGAGGGCCGGGTCTCGCGACCGCGCGGCCGGGGACTCGCATGCATAAGGGCAGCGAGACCGAAAGCCATAACGAGTGGGTAGTGGATGAAGTTCAGGACCTGCGGCAGTCCCCCGATCGCGACAGGGCCGCGCGAAACCACGGTCGCCAGGATCAAGAGGACGCACCACCCGTAGAGCGAGAGCCTGAAGAGTTGGCTTATCCCGAGAACGCCGATCGCCAGCAGGAGAGGAATCTCTGCGAACCCCCGTCCGATCGCGTACGCGGACACGATCCCGAGGCCGACGGTGATGACGACGATCGATCGGGATGCAACCTCTGGGCTGCGACGCTTCGACGCGACGCGCCGGCCGCGACTCCAGAGGGAGGGCCTAGACCCGATCGGAGCCGGGGCAGCGGCGATCTGGGTCATTTGACGACCGCGTCCGGCGCTTCCTTCCGCTCGGCATTCCCCGGCGTCGGGTGCGGCCCGTAGGAGTTGTATCCGGAGGTGTAGCTCGAGTTCCTCGGGTCCGTCGGGTCGAACCTGTTGAGAACGCATCCGACTACGGTTGCCTCCACCTGGTCGAGTCGCTGCCGGGCCTGGATGATCTCCTTCCGCGTTGTCTTGGCCGCGTCGCAGACCAGAAGAACCGCGTCGGTGGCGGGGGCCAAGGTCATGGCATCCGCAACGGGAAGCAGAGGAGCGGCATCCAGGAGGATGATGTCGGCCGAGGATGCGAGTCGAGAGATGACCTTCCTCATCGCCTTCGGTTCGAGGACCTCGGAGGGATTCTCGACCAGGGAGCCACTGGGCATGAACAGCAGTCCGTCGACCTTCGTCTTGAGCAACATCGGAAGCGGATCGCGGCCCTCTCGCAGAACGTCGGCCAAACCCTTGGCGTTGTTCTTCTCGAAAAGAGCGTGCAGTCGTGGTCGGCGAAGGTCCGAGGAGATGAGGATCACTCTCTTGCCCATACGGGCAAGAGAGACGCCGAGGTTCGCAACCGTCGTCGTCTTTCCCTCGTCGGGCTGTGGACTCGTTACCATGATCGTCCGCAACGCACGCTGTCCCGCGGCGAACAGAACGTTGGCCCGCAGCGTTCTGTACGCTTCCGCCGCCGCCGACCCGTAGTCGTCGACCGCGAGCAGGGGGCGGTTCTTCTTCCGACCCGTCGTCCTGGGTACGGCGGCGAACATCAGCGCGCCGGCGTGAAGCTCGAGGTCGCTCTCACTTCGCGGCCTGTCGTCGAAGGTATCTCTAAGGAGAGCAGAGCCGATCCCCAACATCAGTCCGACCAGGAGCGCCATGACGGCGTTGCGCTTGACGTTCGGCATCGATATCGACGGCGAACCGGCCGACTGAACGATCTGCCCGATCTGTGCGGCCTCGACCGTGGGCAGCGCCGTGGCCTGCTGCTCGAGAACGGCGATGCGACCGGTGACCGATTGCTGCCGGGCGCGCAGTAGCGCCTCTTCTGCTGCGTCGTCCGTGTCCGCGAGGTTCTCCGTGATCGTGTGGAGCTGCTGCTTCGCTTCATCGATCCGTTCCTGCAGAGCCTCCTGGGCAACGATCAGCTCGTCCTTGAGTTGGTTGCCCCGGAACGAGAGGTAGGCCGCGGCGAACGCTTGGGCGGCTTTCTGCGGAAGGGCCTCGTCGAGGCTCGTGAAGCTGAAGATGAGGATCTCCGTCTCCGGTTGGTTCGATATCGAGATCCCTCGGCTGAGGTCGGACTCGGAGATCTGACCGTTCAGCTTCTGGTGAGCTAGTTCGAGAACGTTCCGAGACTGGGCCAGCCGAGTCTCGGTCTCCAGGTTGACGGGCGCCGATGTGGGGGCCGTGGCCGCCTGCAAACCGGGGCGGACGAGTACCTCGGCGGCGGAGGAGAAGGTAGGGGGTTGCTGCCGGGTCATGAAGATGGCCAGGCCGACGACGACGAGGACGATGAACGAGATCGACCACTTCCGGAAGCGCAGCAGGCCGAGCGTGTCCCGCGCGGAACCGCGGTCCGTTTGATTCCCGAAGCCGTTCACGGGGGTCGCTCCTCGAGGTGTCACCGGGGTTCAGCCACAGTTGTCATGGCTACCTTTGTACCTTTCAGGAGCACGCCGGAGTAGCCCCCCACGGCGTAGTCTTCTCTACGTCAAATGCATGAGGCGTCGGCGTAGGAAGACAACCTCCGTCGAGGGTCTTTGGGGGGCCGCGGGAGACGAGTCTGCGCGAGCGTCGGTCACGTCTTGACGACGAACCGAACGATCTTCCCAACGATTCCATCGGCACCATGCCCTCCCCTACGTCATATGCATGACGCCACGAGATGTCCCGGACGCCCCAGTTATCACGAACAGCTTCCGTGACAATCCGCCCATCTCGGGAGCCGGGGGATCGTCCATCCCACTTGCCTCGGGGGTCCGCTCGCCGTCCCTGCGTCCGCATAGATCGAGGCCGAAAAGCGCGCCGTAAGGCCGCTACGACCAAATGACGATGTACGTACGGCCTCCTTGCGGTGAGGTTGGACTCGAAGAGAACACGCGAGGGATCCCGGTGGAGAGATCCCTATCGAGACCGGCTGAAAGGGAGGCCTCGCTACGTCGAGGGATCTATGAGCAACCGTCCTGTCCTACACCGACGAGGGCGTATCCACAGGATCGGCATCTCCGTGATGCTCGTCCTCGGCATACTCTCCTTGCCATCCTCCGCGAGCGCGGCCGAACAGCCGGCCGTCTTCCGAGTGAATGCCGGTGGAGCAGAGCTCCCCGGTACTCCCGCGTGGACCGCCGATACGGGCTCGAATCCGTCATCGTTCGTTAACGCAGCGGCTACGGGTAACAAGACCTCCGCCCCTAATGCGAACGTCAACATGACCCATCCATCGCTGCCGGCGGGAACCCCGGTCGATCTCTTCAAGACGGAGCGCTGGGACCCCGCCGGGGACCCCGAGATGAAGTGGTCCTTCCCCGTCACGGAGGGGGCCTACGAGGCTCGTCTCTACTTCGCCGAGACCTACAGCGGCACCCAGAGCGTTGGGGCGCGCGTCTTCGACGTGTCGATCGAGGGCGGTGTGGTTCTGAACGACTACGACATCTTCGCCGACGTCGGCGGCCACACTGCCGTGATGAAGTCGTTCATCGTGTCGAGCGATTCCAGCCTCGACATCGAACTCGGTCATGTGACCGAGAACCCGGCTATCAAGGGGATCGAGATCCTGCCGGCTGCCGGCGCGGCGGGCGAGCTGGCCGCCTCCCCGACATCTCTATCGTTCGGATCGGTCAACCTCGGCGCCACCAAAGAGATGTCGGTGAACCTCACCAACCTCGGGGCCACGGGCGATCCCGACATCGTCGTCGAGGGTACGGATATCGGCGGCAGCGACCCGGGTCAGTTCTCCGACGACTTCAACGACGCCGCCGACGTCACCTTGTCGCCGGGAGAATCGACACCGATCGCCGTCGATTTCGCACCGACCACCAAGGGTGCCAAATCGGCGTCGCTCGACGTTGCCCATAACGGGAGCAACATCGTGTCGGTGTCGCTGGCCGGCAGCGGCAACGAGGTGCTCCCCGGCGCCTGGCAGACCCTCCCGTCGAGCTCGATAGACCGGCAGGAGGTCGCCCACGTCCAGGTGGACGGCAGGTTCTACCTCGCCGGAGGCCTCGCCACCGGAGCCACGGCGGTCGAGATGTACGACCCCATCGCCGAGACCTGGACGACCGTGGGGCAGATGCCCGAAGCCCTCGACCACATCCAAGCGGTCGCGATCGGTACCAAGATCTACCTCATCGGGGGCCTCAACAACTGGCCGGCAGATGACTCCGCGAACGTCTACATCTACGACACCGAGACCGACGACTTCACCGAGGGCGCTCCGATGCCGAACGCGCGGGAGCGCGGGGCCGGTGGCGTCGCCGTACACAACGGCAAGATCTATTACGCCGGTGGTCTCCACGACGGGGCCGCCGTCAACTGGTTCGACGTCTACGATCCCGTCACCGACGATTGGTCGGCTCTCAGCGACATGCCCAATGGCCGCGATCACTTCCAAGCCGCGGTGTTGAACGGCAAGTTCTACGCGATCGGCGGCCGCAACCAGGCCATAAACGCCTTCGTCAACGTCAACCAGGCCTACGACTTCTCCACCGGTCAGTGGGCCGCAGGGTTGGCTCCGCTGCCGACTGCCCGAGGCGGGTTCGCGACGGCCGTCCTCGGAGACGAGATCATCGTGATGGGCGGAGAGGGAGGCGGAAAGGTCTTCTCCGAGGTCGAGGCCTACAAGCCCTCCACGAACACGTGGCGGTCGCTGGCACCGATGACGACCGCACGGCACGGCATCCAGGCAGCGGTCTGCAACGACGGCATCTACCTCGCCGCCGGAGGAGAGACCCAAGGCGGCGGCACGCCCGGCAACGTCCACGACGTGTTCTTCCTGAACGGCGCCACAACGTGCAGTCCACCAGAGCAGACCGGCGCTCTTGGAGCCTCGCCGACGAACTTCGGATTCGGGCACGTTCCGGTCGGCTCCACCAAAGATCAAACGATCCAACTCACCAACCTCGGTAGCACCGGCGACGCCGACATCGTTGTCGACAGCACGACGATGGAGGGCATCGGCGCGGATCAGTTCCAGGACTCGTTCAACGACGCCGGCGACGTCACGCTGTCACCCGGTGAGTCGACGACCTTCCAGGCGACCTTCGCCCCGACCAACACCGGATCCAAAGCCGCGACCCTCAAGGTGAACCACGACGGATCCAACAGCCCGGTCGATATCGATCTAACGGGAACGAGCACGGCGGGAGGGTCGGTCGTCTACCGGATCAACGCCGGCGGACCGCCGGTCGACGATCTCCCATCCGGATGGGCGGCGGACACCACGGCGGCACCCGCGGCACAGGTGAACACCGGCAGCAACACCTTCTCGACCGGTCAGAACATCAACATGACGCATGCGTCGATCCCGGCCGGAACACCTCAGGCCGTGTTCAAGGACGAGCGCTACGACCCCGTGGGCGATCCCTCGATGCAGTGGGACTTCCCGGTCGCCCCCGGTGACTACGAGGTCCGCCTCTACTTCGCCGAGCTGTTCCTTACGGGGGCCGGCCAGCGTTTGTTCGACGTCAACATCGAGGGCATCACCGCGTTGAAGAACTACGACATCGTGGCCGCAGCAGGCGCGCCCAAGAAGGGCATCGTAGAGACGTTCATGGTGTCGTCCGACGGAAACCTCGACATCGACTTCCTTCGCGCCGTCGAGAACCCGACGGTAACGGCGATCGAGATCCGCGAGATCTCGGCCGACGCGCCCGGCGACCCCGGGGTTCTGGGGGCCCTGCCCACCAGCGTCGGGTTCGGGGACACGGCAGTCGACTCGACGAAGGATCAGACGATCCAGGTGACGAACCTCGGCGGTCTCGGGGATCCCGCCATCGTGGTCGACAACACGACGATCGAGGGCGCGAACGCCGGTCAGTTCCAGGACTCGTTCAACGATGCCGGCGATGTCACGCTCGCGCCGGGCGAATCGACCACCTTCCAGGCGACCTTCGCTCCTACGGCCGCGGGAAACAAGACGGCCACGCTGAAGGTGCACCACGACGGATCGAACAACCCCATCAGCATCGACCTATCCGCCATAGCGACCGACAACTCCGGTGGCACGGTCCTTTACCGGATCAACTCGGGGGGGCCGGCGGTCGGCGATCTCCCCGTCGGGTGGGCTGCCGACACCGCGGCGGCGCCCGCTCCGCAGGTGAACAGCGGCAACACCGCCAGCGGGACGGGGCAGGCGATCGACGTGACGCACGGCTCGATCCCCGCCGGGACGCCGCCGACCTTGTTCAAGGACGAGCGGTACGACCAGGCCGGCGATCCCGACATGCAATGGGACTTCCCAGTAACGGCGGGCGACTACGAGGTCCGCCTCTACTTCGCCGAGCTGTTCGTAACCGGACCGACCCAGCGCATGTTCGACGTCAACATCGAGGGCGTCACCGCGCTGAAGAACTACGACATCTTCGCCGCGGCGGGCGGAGCCAAGAAAGGCATCGTCGAGACGTTCATGGTGTCCTCCGACGCCAACCTCGACATCGACTTCCTGCGCGGCGTGGAGAACCCGACCGTCACCGCGATCGAGATCCGCGAGATGTCGGCCGACGCGCCCGGCGACCCCGGCGCCCTCGGGGCCCTGCCCACCAACGTGGGGTTCGCTAATACCGCGGTCGGAGCGACCAAGGATCAGTCGATCCAACTCACCAACCTCGGTAGCGCCGGCGACCCCGACATCGTGGTCGGCAGCACCACGATCGAGGGGGCCGACGCGGACCAGTTCGAGGACTCGTTCAACGACGCCGGCGACGTCACGCTGTCGCCGGGCGAATCGACCACTTTCCAGGCGACCTTCGCGCCGACGACCGCCGGCTCCAAGGCGGCCACGCTGAAGGTGCACCACGACGGATCCAACAGCCCGGTCGATATCGACCTAACGGGAACGAGCACCGTGGGCGGCGCGATCGTCTATCGGATCAACGCCGGAGGACCATTGATCAGCGATGTCCCGCTCGGTTGGGCGGCGGACACCGCGGCGGCGCCCGCTCCCCAGGTGAATACCGGCAACAGTGCCAGTGCAACCGGACAGGCGATCGACATGTCTCATAGCTCGATCCCCCCCGGGACGCCCGCGGCCGTGTTCAAGGACGAGCGTTTCGACCAGCCGAGCGATCCCAACATGCAGTGGGACTTCCCCGTCTCCCCCGGCGACTACGAGGTCCGCCTCTTCTTCGCCGAGTTGTTCGTCAACGCACCGAGTCAGCGCAGCTTCGACGTCAAGATCGAGGGCGCCACGGCGCTGAAGAACTACGACATCTTCGCCGCGGCCGGCGGTGGCGAGAAGGGCATCGTCGAGACGTTCAAGGTGTCGTCCGACGACAACCTCGACATCGACTTCCAACGGGGTCTGGAGAACCCGACCATCACAGGAATCGAGATCCGCGAGACTCATACGCCGATCGTGGCGGAGGATGCCTTCGGTCGCACCCTTATCGACTCCTGGGGCAGCGCCGATACGGGGGGCGCCTGGAACGTGCTGGCCGGTTCGGCCGGCAACTTCGACGTCGACGGCGCGGCCGGCAAGATCATCACTCCGAGCGGCGGGGGCC
The DNA here is from genome assembly GCA_050694195.1 of Actinomycetota bacterium. GTDB lineage: Bacteria > Actinomycetota > CADDZG01 > CADDZG01 > WHSQ01 > JBOGXG01. The sequence continues at coordinate 8,156 of JBOGXG010000119.1, forward strand.
AGCAGCTGATCGACCTTCCCGGTACCTCGGTCCGGGACGTCGACTACCGGGCGAACATCAAGTTCGCCGCGAAGCCCAACACGAACGAGCACTTCGCCTATCTCACGCTGCGCCGCCAGAGCGGCGGCGCCTACTATCGGATCGGCCTCGTACTCGATCCCACCGGCAACGTCGCGATCAGGGGCCAGACGGGCGCAGGCGCAGACCTGTTCGACGATGTAGTGGCACCCGTCACCTACAACCAAGGTGACGAGCTGACCTTGAGGGTGACCGCCCACGGGGCGAACCCCACCACGCTTCGGGCGAAGGTGTGGAAGGTCGGTACGGAGGAACCCGAAACGTGGGACGTCACCGACTCGGACTCGACCGCGGGTCTTCAGGCCCCCGGCTCGCTCGGTCTCCGCACGATCACCTTGTCCAACACGGCCACCACGGTCGGTATCGATCAGCTGAAGGCGATCTCCCGGGACGGCTTCATCGACACGGTGCCGGGTGCGACTCCAGGACCGACCGCCGTTGGGTTCGGGAAGAGCACTCTCGCCGGGCACTCGACGGTCATGCCGACGTCGTTGCAGTTCGGACCGGACGGCCGCCTCTACGTGGCGCAGTTCGACGGGACGATAAAGATCTACACGATCACTCGCAACGATCTCAACTCCTACTCGGTGACCGGGACCCAGACGATCACGTCGATCCAATCGATCCCGAACCACGACGACAACGGCGCCCTCAACGCGGCCCAGAACACCCGCATCGTCACGGGACTCCTGGTGACCGGAACCGCCGCGAACCCTGTCATCTACGTGACCTCGAGCGACCCGCGCATCGGCGGTCACACGATGGGTGGCGACCTCAACCTCGACACGAACTCGAGCATGCTGTCCCGCCTCACCTGGAACGGCTCGCAGTGGGTCAAGCTCGACCTCGTGCGGGGACTGCCGCGCTCGGAGGAGAACCACGCCTCCAACGGCCTCGCGCTCGACCAGAGCACCAACACCCTCTTCATCGCGCAGGGCGGTCACACCAACCAGGGAGCGACTTCCAACAACTTCGCGCTGCTTCCCGAGTTCGCACTGTCCGCGGCGATCCTGTCGGTCGACCTCGATCAGATCGGCGACACTACCTACGACATCCCGACGCTCGACGACGAGACCCAAGCGGGGACCAACGACGCCACCGATCCGTTCGGCGGCAACGACGGAAAGAACCAGGCCAAGATCGTTCCCGGGGGGCCGGTCCAGGTTTACTCACCCGGGTTCCGGAACCCCTACGACATCGAGATCACCAAGTCCGGCAAGATGTACACGATCGACAACGGCGGCAACGCCGGATGGGGCGCGCCACCGGTCAACGAGGGTCCCGGCGGTACCTGCACGAACGGGCTGAGCGAGCCCGGAGTCAGCGATCCCGACGCTCTGCATCTCGTGACCCCCGGTTATTACGGCGGGCACCCCAACCCGACCCGGGCGAACAAGTCCAACACGTTCAACTCGAACGCCCAGTCGCCGGTCCCGACCGCGAACCCGATCGAGTGCGACTATCGCAAGCCCGGCACCGCGGCGGCTACCGACCTCACCACCTTCCCATCGTCGACCAACGGGATCGACGAGTACACCGCGTCGAACTTCGGTGAAGCGATGAAAGGCAACCTCCTGAGTTCCGGTTACGTGCACAACACGATCTACCGTGTCCAGCTGGACCCGACCGGGACCGAGGTCACGCAGAACGGTCCACTCTTCAGCTCGGTCGGCAAGAACCCGCTCGATCTCACCGCGCAGAGCGACTCGGGGCCGTTCCCCGGCACCATCTGGGTCGCCGACCTGCTCGGCACCACCTTCACCGGTCAGATCTATGTCTACGAGCCCAACGACTACGGCCAGACCGGTCCGGTGGTCATCTGCACCGGCGAGGACGACACGACCCTCGACGAGGATGCAGACGGCTTCAAGAACGCCGACGAGATCGCTAACGGCACCGATCCCTGTTCGGCCGGCGACTTCCCGCCGGACGCGGACGGTGACAAGATCTCCGACCTCACCGATCCCGACGACGACAACGACGGTCAACTCGACACGGCGGATCCATTCGCCATCGATGAGACGAACGGCATGGGGACCGACCTCCCGCTGACCTACACATGGGAGAACGACGAGCCCGACCCCGGTGGTCTGCTCAAGCTGGGCTTCACCGGAGCGATGACCAACGGGACGTCGAACTACGCCGATCTGTTCGACCCGGAGAAGATGACCGCGAGTGGTGCAGCGGGTGTCCTCACCGTCGACGAGGCCGGCCCGGGCGATGCCCTGATGCAACTCAACGACCAGGAGTACGGGCTCCAGTTCGGGATCGACGCCAACCCGTCCACCACGAACACGTTCACCGTCCACTCCCGGGTGCTGGCGCCGTTCGCCGGGGTCAGTCCCGAGGACGATCAGTCGATGGGCATCTTCATCGGCAACGGCGACCAGGACAACTACGCCAAGCTGGTCGTCTCGGCCAACGGCGGCAGCGGCGGGATCCATTACGTCAAGGAGGCCGGAGGCGTCGCGGTGGAGCGGCCGCAGGCACCGGTCAGCGTGCCGGGCCCCAGCTACATCGACCTCTACCTCAAGGTCGATCCCGACGCAGGCACCTTGCAGCCGAGCTACTCGGTCACGAACGGCAGCACCACGGGTCCGATCACCAAGCTCGGCAATCTAGGTCAGCTGCCGACGAACTGGTTCTCGCCGACCAAGGGTCTCGCGGTCGGGATC
>JBOGXG010000120.1:0-10828 GCA_050694195.1 Actinomycetota bacterium
TGTGGTCTCCCAGAGGGATCCGGCGTTTAACGTCCGCGAGGACGAAACCGATGTCCGTGTGGCGGCGTGCGCCGAGCCTCACGGCCTCCTTCGAGACGTCGATCCCGAAGTAGGAGATGCCCGGCAGGGCATCCAGCCGATCCTTCATGCGCGCGATGTAGTAGCCGGTACCGGCACCGACCTCCACGATTGCCCCCTCGTGCGGCGAGGACCGGCGCCGTCGGTGGCCGAGCGCCTCTACGACGAGCCGTTCCACTGCCTCGGCCAGAGGAGCGAAGTGGCCTGTGGAGAGGAAGCGCTCGCGTGCCTCGAGCATCGCCCGGCTGTCTCCGACCGACGCCGAGATCTTCTTGCGAGCCGGAAGGAGGTTCACGTATCCCGAACGGGCGAGGTCGAAGGAATGTGACTTCGCACAGGCGAGCGACCCACCGGCCGCGCGAAGGCTTCCGCCGCAGATCGGGCAGGCGAGGAGGGGGGCACGGTCCGTCCACATCGCGCCCGAGGATAGTGAACGCCCTGCGATGGATGCTGCGCTCCTCAGGTCGGTGGCCCCGCCCGCCGAATATCGATAGAGAGGCCCATACCAAGCTGAAGGAGTCCTGTGTCGCCGCGTCCCTTGATCGCGATAGCCCTGGCGGGCGGGCTCCTGGTCGGGTCGGCTGCGGTAGCCGGCGAGTCCTGCGCCCCGGAACGGAGCCTCGGGACGGCGGGACCGGGTCTCGTGATCGTCACTGCCAACCTCAACGAGGCCTACGACGCGCGGGACGTTCGCAGCCCCAAGGAACTGAAGAGTTTCCCGCGGCGGGTGGCCTCTCGCACCCCGAATGATCCGGACGTCCTGCTCCTTCAAGAGGTGAGGGAGAGGTCGGCCAAGTACGTCGCTCGCGCGATGTCTCGCCAGACCGGCGATCGTTACCTCGTCGCAACGCCGGTCCTCGAAGAGGCGTACCGCGCGACGGCGACGAAGTGGATCGAAAGAGACACGGCGGTCCTGCTTAACTCCGAGACCATGAAGCCACTCAGCAAGGGCGCCGTCGTGAGGACCCCGAAGCCGTGGGGCGTCAAGAAGAAGCGCATGTACAAGGAGCACGGCTACGTCCTCGCGAAGGAGCGGAGCTCCGGGGCGCGCGTGGCTGCTCTGAGCTTGCACTTCCCCCCAGCGCCCGGCGGACGATCGACCTTCCCCGGGAAGTTCGCGGAATGGACCCGCAAAGTCGCCGGGGTGCTGAAGCGGAGGTACCCGAACGCAACGAGGATCGTCGGGGGCGACTTCAACCAGGTGAGCGGGGGCGCCCACCGGCCCGTCCTCGAGAACTTCGGCTACACCTTCATCGTGCCGGCCGGGGTGATCCTCGGGGTCGACCACATCTTCACCACCGGCGTCGCCGGCCGCGCGGGGGCCGACTCCAGGGAGGGCAGCTACTCGGACCACCGCTTCTTCTGGGGGGAATCGCTGGTTCCCTGACCCGCCCTTGACAACCTACGTTTAAGTAACTTACTTTGCGGTAAGATACGTCACCGTAAGTTACTTCGACGAAGGGAACGGGCTGTGGCGCAGGCGGTGCGAGAGGTTAGAGCGGGGCCCCCGATACCGGGCGTCTCGAGGTTGGACAGGCGACGGGCGACGCTTCAGCGGCGCCTGGTGCTGGTCGTGACGATCGTCCCCTTCGTGGGACTCATAGTGGCGGCGACAACCCTGTGGGGGCGGGGCCTGAGCGGGATAGACCTCGGGATCGCGTTGGTCTTCTACAACTTCACCGGGCTCGGCGTCACGATCGGGTTCCACCGCTACTTCACCCACCAGAGCTTCGAGACGAACCGGTTCGTGCGCGGGTTGCTGGCGATCGCCGGATCGATGGCGGTGCAGGGCCCGATCATCACTTGGGTCGCCGATCACCGGCGTCATCACGCGTTCTCCGACAAGGAGGGGGATCCTCATTCTCCGCACCTCGACGAGGGCCCGGGCGTCAAAGGCGTGCTGAGAGGTCTCGCACACGCTCACATGGGGTGGTTCTTCTCGGACGAGCAGACCTCGGCGCGCCGTTGGTGCCCCGACATGCTGAAGGACCCGATGCTGAAGAGGATCGACAGGCTGTTCCCGCTGTGGGCGCTCCTCAGCTTCGCCCTACCGGCCGTTCTCGGTTACGCCCTTACCGGCACGCTGATCGGGACCATGACGGCGTTCCTCTGGGGGTCGCTCGTACGCGTGTTCATGCTCCACCACGTCACGTGGAGCATCAATTCGATCTGCCACTTCTACGGGAAGCGGCCCTTCCAGAGCGACGACTTCTCCACGAACAACTGGGTGCTCGCCATCGTCTCGTTCGGTGAGTCGTGGCATAACAACCACCACGCCTTCCCGACCTCGGCGATCCACGGTCTCCAGAGGACGCAGTTCGACCTGAGCGGTCTGTTGATCGCCGGCATGGAGAAGGTGGGCCTGGTTCGGAACGTGAAGCGCGTGTCCGAGAAACAGGTGGTTACGAAGCTCGCAGCTTAGTCTGCTCGGATGGAACAACCCCCCAGAGTGAGGATGACGGGCCAGGAGCGACGCGCCCAATTGCTCGACGTCGGACGATCGGTGTTCGCCGACCTCGGGTACGAAGCGGCCTCGATCGAGGAGATCGCCAAACGGGCGCGGATAACGAAGCCCGTCGTGTACGAGCACTTCGGTGGGAAAGAGGGCCTCTATGCGGTCGTCGTCGACAGGGAGGTCCGCCGGCTCGTCGACTCGATCAACCAAGCACTCGAGGGTGATCATCCCCGCGTCCTCCTCGAACAAGCCGCTCTCGCGTTCCTCACCTACATCGAGAACGAGCCCGAGGGGTTCAAGATCCTCGTTAGGGACTCGCCCATCGCGTCGGCGAGTGGAACGCTAGCCAGCGTCATCGGGGATATCGCCGACCAGGTAGAGGACATCTTCGGTCAGGAGTTCAAGAAGCGGGGGTTCGATCAGAAGCTGTCCCCGCTCTACTCCCGGGCCCTCGTGGGGATGGTCGCGTTGGTGGGTCAGTGGTGGCTCGATGTGGGTAAGCCCAAGCGGGAGGCGGTGGCCGCCCACCTCGTGAACCTGGCGTGGAACGGCCTGAAAGACCTACAGCCCGAGCCCAGGACGATCTCGCTTACCGAGGGAGCACGCGGATGAAGCAAGAGTCACCGGCCGTTCGAAGGTCCGAGCCATCCCTCGGAACGCTGCTCTTGGACGGCCTTAGACAACAGGCGAGTCCGGAAACGACGTTCCGCGCGCGCGTCGCGCTCGACATCAGCGACGGCGAGCCGTGGACGATCGGGATCGAGCCCGACCGGCTCTCGCTGTCGGCGGGGATCGCGCCCGGGTCCGACACGACCGTCGTGACCGATACCGCCACGATGGTGGCGATGATCGAGGGTGAGCTGTCGGGGATCCAAGCGTTCATCGAGGGTCGCCTGCAGGTGAGGGGGAACCTCTCCCTCTCGCTCCGGCTCAGCGGGCTGGTCGGCGCCGACGGCAGGCCCGATCGTTTCGAGCGCGTCGGCGAGGTGCGCGCTCGCGGGATCAAGACGTTCTACCTCGAGGCGGGAGCCGGCCCGCCCATCATCCTGTTGCACGGGCTCGGCGCCACGAACGCCTCCATGCTGACGACGTTGTGGGAGCTGGCCCGGGACCATCGTGTGATCGCTCCCGACCTTCCCGGTTTCGGGGAGTCCGCTAAGCCGATCCGTTCCTACGATGCCTCCTTCTATGCGGAGTGGGCGATCGACTTCCTCGACAAGCTCGGCATCGCTCGTGCCGACTTCATCGGGAACTCCATGGGGGGCCGGGTCGCGATAGAGGCCGCTCTCTGCGCGCCGGAGCGCGTGGGCCGCTTGGTGCTTCTCGCGCCGTCGCCGGCCTTCATCAAGAAACGTCAGTTCAATCGCGTCGTCAGGTTCCTTCGGCCGGAACTCGCGCTGCTCCCGGTGCCTCTGCCTCGCAAGCAGGTCCTCCGGGGGCTGAAGAGGTTGTTCTCGCGGTCCGAGAGGTTGGAAGACGCGTGGTACGAGGCTGCGGTGGATGAGTTCATCCGCGTCTTCTCCACGCCGCGGGGCCGCATCGCATTCTTCTCGGCGGCGCGCCAGATCTATCTCGAGGAGCCCCATGGCGAGATCGGTTTCTGGGATCGACTGCGGGGACTCGAGCGACCGGCATTGTTCGTGTGGGGAGAGAAGGACGTCATCGTTCCCGCCGGGTTCGCTCGCCACGTCGAGCGAGCGTTGCCCACCGCGGAGTCGGTGATCCTCGAGGATTGCGGACACGTGCCTCAGTACGAACTCCCACAGAAGACGCACGAACTCGTACGAGGTTTCCTGGCGACCGGCTGAGGGCACTCTCCCGCAGGGACGGAGCCCCCGGCGCATGGCCGGCCGCCCGAGGAGCGTGGGCAGGACGGGGTCGGGAGGCGGCGAATAGTGGTGGGGTGAGGAAGGGCATCCCGTTTTACGCCTCGCTGGTCCTGATCGCCCTCCTGGCGGTCGCGCTTCCGGCGCGATCGAAGACGCCCGATGCGTTCACTCTGGCGGCCGGAGACGACGTCTTCTGGAACGGTCCCTATATCGAGGACTCGGACGGCCAGGAGACCTTCGATTACCGAGTGAAGGTGACGGAGCCGGGCTACCGGCTGCGGATCGGGATCGACCACCCCGAGGTGGGTGACGTCTTCGACGTGGACATCACCGGCCCCGGTGGCGGGGGAGGCTCGATCTCGCCGGGCGAAGGTCTCTACTCCGCCGAGTTCGAGGAGATCGATCCCGCTCCGGGTGTCTGGCGCGTGCGCGTCACGGCGACGTCGGTGACGGACTCGGCCTTCCGCATGAGGGCGAAGCTCGAGAAGAGGTCGCCGAACCCGCGTTCGGGTAAGGTCCTGCCCAACCTCCAGGTGCTCCCCGCGCACGACGCGTCCTTCCTCACCCCGGTGACGAACGGGCTGCACGCGGGCGAGCCGATCGGTCTCGATCTCCTGGGCGCGGAGTCGTGCCATCCCGAGGAGCACGTCCAAGACATGGCGATCCGCTGTCTGCGTTTCTCTTACGGCATCCGTAACACCGGGCTCGGCCCCCTGCAGCTCCATCACGAGGGCGGACCGCCTCGCGACGCGACCCTCTATCAGCGCATCGTCAGGGTCGACGGAAGCCCTCTCGAACGGGAGGCGGGGATCGCGCGCTGGCATGCGACGCACGCGCACTTCCATCATCACGACGCCGTGGGTCTCAGGCTTTACAGGGTCGACGACACGAAGACGGGAGCGTCCGAGGCCGTGACGGCGAAGAGGTTCAAGGGCTTCGCGCACCGAGATGAGTTGTTGCGGGAGTGGAGGCACTTCTACCCAACGTGGGACCGTTTCGGCTTCGGGCTCAGCGCCGGCTGGAGCGATATCTACGAGTGGGACCGGCCCGGCAATTACATAGACTTCGGAACGAATGGGGACGGTTACTACTTCGTGAGGATGTGGGCCGATCCCGTCGCGGGCATCCTCGAGAGCAACGAGCGAGACAATGTCGGCTACACCTACTTCAAGGTGACGGGCTCCGAGATCGAGCTCCTCGAAGCCGGCCGTGGCAGTGACCCGTGGGATCCGTGCAAGATCGTCATGCCCTTCGGCGGCTACCCCGAGCCCCGGCCTCAAGAGCGGCCGTCCGGCTGCCCTCCCGACACCACCTAGGTTTCTTCCGCAGAATCACTGCGCTATGCGCACATCTCGTGCGCCAGAAAACGAAGAGCGTCCCCCTTAGTTGCGCCCTCCGGTGCGAATAGGGTTCGGTCGTGAACTGGGAGTCGCTGGAGCGCGCCACCGCCGAACTCGATCCACCGTTCGCGCTCGTCGATCTCGAGGCGTTCTGGGGCAACGCTCGCGATCTCGTGAAGCGGGCCCGGGGGAAACCGATCAGGCTCGCGTCGAAGTCGGTGAGATGCCGGGCGCTGCAGGAGCGTGTTCTCGCCACGCACGGCTTCGCCGGGACGCTCTCCTTCACCCTGCCGGAGGCGCTGTGGCTCCACGAGCGCGGGTTCGACGACATCGTGGTCGCCTATCCAAGCGCGGACCGCGCCGCCTTGAGGGCCCTGGGTGAGCGTCCGATCACGCTGATGGTGGATTCCATCGAGCATCTCGACTTCATCGACCACGTGGTGGGGAAGCGCACCTACGACATCCGGTTATGCCTCGACGTCGACGCGAGTTGGTGGGTCGCCGGCGATCGCTTGAGGATCGGCGCCAAGCGTTCGCCGGTGCACGCTCCGGAGCAGGCGGTGGCGCTGACAACCGCGATCGCACGTCGATCGGGATTCAAGCTCGTTGGGGTGATGGCCTACGAGGCGCAGATAGCTGGAGTGGGCGATTCGCCGCCCGGCCGTCCGCTACGAGGGATCCTGCTCCGGACGATGCAAAGACGTTCGGCCGCGGAGCTGAAGGAGCGCCGCTCGGAGATAGTGACGGCCGTGAGCAGGATCGCTCCTCTGGAGTTCGTGAACGGCGGCGGCACCGGCAGCATCGAACGTACCGCGCGCGAAGGGGTCATAACGGAGGTTGCCGCCGGCTCCGGTTTGTACGCGCCGACGTTGTTCGACGCTTACGGAACCTTCGAACTCCGTCCCGCCGCGATGTTCGCGTTGTCTGTGGTCCGACGCCCGGCCCCCACGACGGTCACCGTTCTGGGTGGTGGCTACCTCGCGTCGGGTGATGCGGATGACTCGCGGCTTCCGCAGCCTTATCTCCCCAGTGGACTCAGGCTCGATCCTCGGGAGGGCGCCGGCGAGGTCCAGACGCCCGTATCGGGCCGGCCGGCGGAGCAACTGCGCGTAGGACAGCGCGTTTACTTCCGCCATGCGAAGGCGGGGGAGATGTGCGAGCGGTTCGATCGCTTGTACCTCGTCGACGGGGAGACCGTCGTCGAGGAGGTCCCAACCTATCGGGGAGAGGGGCGCGCCTTCCTGTGACCTGGCGCAATTGGACCGGCGATCAGGAGTGCCATCCGGCGGAGACGATCGTCCCATCGGATCGGGATGAGTTGGCGGCGGCCGTCGTCCGCGTCGGCGAGCGCGGCCTCACCGTCAGGGTCGCGGGGGCCGGACATTCCTTCACGCCTGCGGTTCTTACGGATGGTCTCCTCGTCTCCCTCGTCCGTATGAACCGGGTACTCCACGTCGATGAGTCGTCGGGTTCGGTGCGGGTCGAGGCCGGGATCACGCTGCACGATCTCAACGAGCGACTGGATCAGCATGGCCGCGCCCTGGAGAACCTCGGAGATATCGACGTCCAGTCCGTCGCCGGCGCAACGGCGACGGGTACGCACGGAACGGGGGCCCGTCTACGCAACCTGTCGGCGGCGATCCATTCCCTGGAGCTGATGCTCGGAGACGGCTCGATCGTGGAGCTAGATGAAGCCGGCGACCCGGACGGCTGGCGGGCGGCGCGCGTCGGCATCGGGGCCCTCGGCATCGTCACCTCCGTGACGCTCCGCACGGTGCCGGCGTTCACGTTGGAGGCAAGGGACGAGCCCAAGCCACTCGCCGAGGTACTCGACTCTCTCGACAGCTACGCGGACTCGAACGATCACTTCGAGTTCTACTCGTTCCCGCACTCGACCCTCGCGAACGTCCGCGTGAACAATCGAGTCGACGGGCCGCCGCGTCCTCGCTCGAAGATGAAGGCTTGGGTCGCGGAGGAGTTGCTGGTCAACGGGCTCTACGGATGGACGAGGAGGATAGGGCGGCGCTTCCCGGCGACAATCCCCACACTGAACCGGATAGCGGCTCGCGCGTGGGGTTCCAGCCACCGCGTCGACCGCTCCTACAGCGTCTTCGCGTCTCCCCGCAAGGTCCGCTTCACGGAGATGGAATATGCGATCCCGCGTCGGCATGCCGTGCCTGCGATCAAAGCGGTACGGTCGGTGGCGGACAGGAGAGACCTGAACGTGTCCTTCCCGATCGAGGTGAGATTCGTCGCGCCCGACGACGCGTTCTTGAGTCCGGCCGGCGGCCGCGACACCTGCTACATCGCGGTGCACGTGTACGAGGGCATGGGATGGAGGCGGTACTTCGAAGAGGTCGAGGCGATCATGGACGGGTTCGAGGGACGCCCTCACTGGGGGAAGCGCCACTTCCAGACCGCCGACACTCTCCGTCCTCGGTACCCGGGGTGGGACAGGTTCGCCACGGTACGCGACCGCCTCGATCCGAACAGGCGCTTCACCAACGACTACATCAAGCAGGTATTAGGGCCGTGATCTCCTCTAGGAGGAGCTTCTAACCCCTACGTTGACCCAATCGATGTTCGCGGTGAACCCGAAGAAGTAGCCGTTGACCACGCGACTGCTCTGCAGGATCGCCGCGTTCTGCCATAGCCACGGGACGAAATACGCCTGTTCCGTCGCGTAGCGGTTCGCCTCCGCCCACTTCTCGATCCTCTCCCGCGGGTCCGACTCGGCGGCGGCCTCGTCGATCAAGCCGTCCAGCCTCGGATCGTCGACCTCGGAGAAGTTGTTGTTCCCCGATTCGAGGATGCTGCTCGATCTGAAGAGTGGATCGAAGAAAGAGACCGCGCTGTTGTAGTCCTTGCACCACCCGGGCGAGGTCCCTATCGCGACGTTCTTCTCCGGGATCGAGTAGTACTGCGTGTAATGGTTCGGTGAGGCCACAGGCTTCGCCTCGATGTCGCTGAAGCCCAGAGCCTCGAGATCGACCCGGACGGACTCCAACAGCCGCGCGTCCGGTTCACCCGACGCCCCGACCATGAGCAGGTCGCCGTCGAACCCGTCGGGGTAACCGGCATCCGCGAGCATCTGCCTCGCCCGCTCGATGTCGCCGGCCATGTTCGGAGTCTCGTACGGATTGAACTCCTCGGGACCGAGCGCGCCCTCGATGCCGGGAGGCAGGATGCTCGTGGCGATCTCACCTCTCGTCGAGCCGCCGATGATTCGTAGGAGGTTCTCGCGGTCGATCGCCACGTTCACCGCGGCTCTGACCGCGGCGTCATCGAAAGGTTCGACCGTCGTGTTCATGTATACGAACCGGTTGCAACCGTCCGGCTCGACGATCAACCTCTCGGTCAGTTCGGGATCGCTCAAGACGTTCTCTAGCGCCGGTCCCGAAGGTCTGATGTCCAGCGTCACGTCGTACTCGTCATCGACGATGCTCTGGATCGCCACGTCGTTCTCGAAGCCCATCCGCCAGTCCACCGCGTCCACGTACGCGTGCCTCACCTCGTCGGTCGACGGATCCCAATCGGGATTGCGCGCCAGGGTGATGCGTTCCGCGGGTTCCCATTCCTCGATGTAATAGGGCCCGGTGGCGACGACGTGGTTGTCGTAGTTCGAGTCCTCTCTCGTGTCGTATCTCTCCGCGGCCCCGCGCGGGACTGGGCTCGCCGCCGGCATCGCCATGCGGAAGTCCCAATCGCCGACGGGTTCCGTAAGGTTGAAGACGATCGTGTCGGGACTTGGGCACTCGATCCCTGCGATCTCGTCGGCATCCCCGTTCGAGAACTCCTCGGCCCCCTCGATCATGTCGTAATAGAAGGGATAACCGGCCCCCACGGCGTCCACGAAGAGACGCTCGAACGTGTATCTGAAGTCTTCGCAGACGATCGGCTCGCCTGTGACGCCGCTGACGCTTTCGTTCCCCAGCGCGGGGCCGTACGTGACTCCAGGCTTCAACGTGTAGGTCCACCTGGAGTTATCGGCGTTCGGCTCGCCCACGCTCGCCGCGAGGTCGGGCACGAGTTCGTTCTGCTCATCGAGATCCGTCACGTTCCCGGGGTAGGTCACGAGGGTCCGGAATACGCCCCGCGCGAGGAACCACGAGAGGGTGGCGTACATCGCGGCCGGGTCCATGAAGTCGACATCGGCAGAACCGACCAGCCGAAGCGTTCCCCCCTGCGGGACGTCGGCGGACAGTTGCACGTCCTCGTTGCTGGTGCCGCGGCCGGAGGTATCGCCACCGCCGCTACACGCGCCGGCCACGAGGCCGAGGACGACCAGAAGGCCGAGCGAGCGCTGCGAGCGGAACAAGGCGGGTCCTTTCCTTGCGAGGGGGGCGAGTATCCGGTGAAAGCCTGGGCTCGTCCGTCCACGTTACCCCCCCTCGGTTGCTACGGTGAGGGTCATCGAGGACGGGAGTCAGGGGTTTTGAAGGTCTCGAGGTTCATCGCAGCGATCGTCCTGCCGGGGATGTTGCTGCTCGGCGCGGTTCTTCCCGCGACCGCATCTCCCGTCTGCTCGGATCCTCCGCGCGAGCCTTGTGGCGGACGGATCTTCCCCGAGGCGGAGACCACCGTTTCCTTCCTGCAGCACGACAACGGCGAGTACGTGGCCGGGATGAAGGCGCTCGAGAAGGACTTCCCGCGGTTCGTGAAGGTTCGGACCTTCTCCCAGATGAGGGGGCGGGAGAGCCTGTCGGCGGGAGGGCGCGACATATGGATGGTGGAGATCACCGACTTCGAGGCCCCCGAGCGGAACAAGATCCCGGTCGCGGTTTCGTTATCGGTCCACGGACCCGAGCGCGCCGGCCTCGAGGGCGGCGCCCGTTACGCGGAGGACCTCGCGCGCTGGGCGACCGACGAGCCCGACCACGAACTCCGGAACGGCACCGAGCGGGACAGCACCGGGATGCCCGTGTCGAAAGTGTTGGAGCGCGTTCACCTCTACCTGACGAACGTCAATCCCGATGGTTGGGCGCAGGGCGACGTCGCCAACGGCGGCGTGTTCGTGCGGGGGAACGACAACGGGGTGGACCTCAACCGCGAGTTCCCTACGACCGGATGGACCAAGACGGATTACACGCCGCTCTCGGAACCGGAATCGAGGGCCTGGGATGACA
>JBOGXG010000121.1:0-4644 GCA_050694195.1 Actinomycetota bacterium
GCCGAGATGCCCGCCTTCTTCTCGTGCAGCGTCGTGTCCAGACAGGACATCATCTTCCGCAGTTCGGCCTCGGCCTCCTCGATCGCCTCGGACTCGGTTCCGGAGGAGCTGGTTCTGGAGCGATCGGGAGACGCGACGGGAACATCATCCGGTCCATCGATCTGCGTCCCGAGGATGACCCCACCGCCTGCCAGCGCCAGCGCGATAAGAACTGCGGTGCCGCCGCGGGCGACACGTCGGGCGAGACGGCCCGCCCGGCTGGGGCCTTGGGCCTCGCCGACCATCTGATGGACACGCTGATGACTCAGTCCGAGAGCCTCCGCGATCTCTCGTAGCGGCATCCCGGCCTCGTGCAAGCGTTCGACGGCCCGGTAGTAATCGCGACGGGCGTCTTCAACCTCGTCCTGGCGCGCCTCGTACTCCGCTCGGCGCTCGCGCACCGCATCTAAAAGGCGATCGATGTTTTTAGTCATACTGTCTATCTATCCTAGACAAGTAGGATTGTCAAGCGACGCTAGACAGTCGTGGCCATCCCCGCTCACCGGGTCGTTGCGGGCCTTAGGCTGGGGGGATGGAGGAGGTAACAGCGGCACTGAGGGTACGGATGTCTGTCGCCGACGCCCACTACGGTGGGGGACTGGTATCGGGGGCCGCGCTCGTCGCGCTGTGGCACGACGTAGCCACCGAGCTCTGCATCCGCCACGACGGGGATGAGGGCCTCTTCGCCGGCTACTCGTCTATCGAGTTCCTCCTAACCGTGCATGCCGGCGATCTCATCGAGGCGCGCGGAACCATCACGCATGTGGGGAACACGTCCCGAGAGATGAACTTCGAGGCTCTCCGTTACGCGAGGCCGACCCCGGACGTGTCCGATTCCGCGGCCGATCTGGTCGAGCCGCCGGAGCTGGTGGCGCGCGGCACCGGGATCTGCGTGGTCAAGAAGGATCGTCAACGGCGGACCTGACCCAAGCCTCGCCCGGAACCGAGCGGCCCGACGTTTTTCGCGCTCTCGTCCTCCGGAGGTCGCTTCGATTACTGCCTTAGATGGATTCCACTCGTCGCAGCGGATAGGTAGAGTGTCCTGACGCATCCGGGTTGGCAGAACTCGCCGAAAGGGGTGGTGCCCATGAAGAGATTCGATGGCATCCGGGCAGTGACCTACGATTGTTGGGGGACATTGCTGAAGGATCGGGACTGGCAGGGCGCTCACGAGCTTCGACTGAGCGCCCTTCGTCGTTTCTTGGATCTCGAAGAAGCCGATGCGGAGAACCTTCTCGCCGAGGCGTGGGCCAAGCACGACGACGCCTGGAAGCAAGTCGAGACGTTCGGACCCGGTCGTATGGCGGCTTACTGCCTGGAGGCCAGAGGCGTCTCGGAAACGGAGACGATCGAGGCCCTCTCCAAAGAATTCGAAGAAGCATCCTTGCAGGGTGGCGTCGAAGCGGTCGAGGGCGCGATCGACACGATCCAGACCCTCCGGTCGAAGGGCATCAAGATCGGACTCATCTGCGACACAGGCTTCTCCTCCGGTCGCATCGTGCGCCAGCTCCTCGACGAGAACGGACTGCTCGAGCACCTCGAGGTCCTCTGTTTCTCCGACGAGGTCGGCGTGCCGAAGCCGGGGAACGAGATCTTCGCCAAAGCGATCGCGGAGTTGGGTGTTCGTCCACCCGAGGCGGTCCACGTCGGCGACCTCCGACGCACCGACATCGCCGGCGCTCACGACGTCGGCATGCACGCAGCTCGTTTCCGGGGCGTCCACGACGATCGCGCGGACGCGGCCGAGGCCGAGTGCGTGATCGACCGTCACGAGCAACTCTTGGAGTGCATCGGTCTCGCGTAGGCTCTAGCCCTTGGAAAAGGGGCGGATCAGGAATCTAGTCGTAGGGCTCGTTGCCGTTTCTCTCGTCGCGGCCGCATGCGACTTCGAGGAGCAGGACGCCGAATCGCGCCGGCGCGCAGCCCAGCCCGAGACCGTTGACAGCTGCGGATCTCTCCTTCGTCAGGTGAAGAGAGCCGGACGAGGCTACGTGGAAGAACGCTCTCCCGACATCCTCTTTCTCCCTCGCGGTACTAACTACGTCGGGTCCGCGACGACCTCCGAGGTTTCGGGGGCATCGGATGCTCTAGCGCGTGTGCCATTGGTTTTCTTCGGGCCGGGACACGTGCGTGGGAACGTGAAGGTGCCCCGGCCCGCCACTACGGCGGACATCGCGCCGACGATCGCGGGGCTGATCGGTTTCGAGGGGGCCGGGCGAAGCGACGGGGCCCCTCTCACGGAAGCCCTCACACCGAACCCTGCCACACCACGGCTGGTCATCTCGATCCTGTGGGATGGCGTGGGCGACAACGTCCTTAACGAGCATCAGCGCTCATGGCGCTTCCTGAAAACCTTGAAGCTGGCAGGAACCGATGTCCCACGGATGGATATCGGCTCCGCCCCCTCGGAGCCGCCGGCCATCCATACGACGCTCGGCACCGGTGTCTTCCCGTCACGTCACGGCATCCACGGCGCCCGGGTGCGAACGGGGGCGGGGGAGCACGTCGATCCGTTCGGGCGTCTCGATGCGGAGAACGTGCGCGCGCCGACCCTGGCCGACGTCTTCGACCGAGCGGACGGGAACCGTCCCGTAACGGGCATGCTCGGGTCGACGAACTCGCATCTCGGCATGATCGGACGAGGATCGGGCCATCCAGGAGGCGATGCGGACCCGGCCGTGCTGGTCGACAGCAGCGGGCGCCTCCGGTCGAACAGGTCGTTCTACGACGTGCCGCGACTGGGATCGCTCGCGACTTTGGAGGGGGCCGCGGAAGTGATCGACTCGTCGGACGGCTCCGAGGACGGTCGCTGGAGGGGTCACCGTTTGGCCGATCCAGAGCTGCGGAACGCGAGCCCGGCCCAGGTTCGTTACCAGCAATTCCTCCTCGAGAGTCTGGTCCGGACGGGACGCTTCGGCGCCGACGACACGCCCGACCTTCTGTTCGTGAGCTTCAAGTCGGCCGAGGATGCCGCGCGCCGCTGGGGCGTGACGTCGGAGGAAACGGCGGACGTGATCGCCGCTCAGGACCGAGCCCTCCGTAGGCTCGTCGCGTTCCTCGATCGTGAGGTGGGCGAACGAAGATGGGTGATATCGGTGACGGCGGACCACGGTCATCAGCCGGATGCCGCGGAGTCGGGAGCATGGGCGATCGACGGCAGCGAGTTCGAAGCCGACGCCAACGCGGCGCTGGACGACAACGATGACGGCGTCGATCTGGTCGACGATGTGGAGCCGGGCGGCGTCTATCTCAACCCGCCACAGATGCGGCTGCTAGACCTGTCTCGGGACGATGTCGCCGGCTGGATCGTGGGTTACACGGTGGCGGACAACCTTGAAGAGGGGGCCGAGGTTCCCGAGGCGTGGGCGGGTAAAGAGGACGAGCCTCTCTTCGACGGGGCCGTCGTCGGATCGAGGCTCGCGGCTACCTCGTGCTCCTGACGCGACCGTCTCATCTTCCGGGCGACGTCAGTTTCGTGTCGTCGAGCAGGGTCTCGTCGGTCGCGATCGCTCGCAAACGAAGCTCCCGGTCGTTGCCCTCGACGATCATGAAGTGATGGTGCTCGTCGTCCTCGACGACGCGTTCGGGTGTTCCCACCGGGCATTCCTCTGTTAGATAGAGGCGTGCACCTCCGCCTCCCGTTACGACGTAGGTCGCTCCCTCTGAAGCGAAGCGCTGATAGTTGTGATCGTGGCCGTTCAGGACGAGATCGACGCCGGCCTCCTCGAGGAGCGGGAGCCAGATCTCGATGACCTCCGGTGTCGAGTCGTGGTGCGCGCAGCTGTAAACCGGGTGATGGAACACCGCGATCTGCCACGCCGACGTCAGTTCGGGGGTCGTCGACTGCAGCCACTCGATCTGCTCCGGATCGTCGATCCGATTGGAGTCGAGGACGATGATGTCGGCGTCTCCCAAGGTCGTGAGGTACCAGGGACCGGGTGCCCCGACGAGGTCGAGCACCGGCTCGCCTCCGTCTTCGGAATCGTGGTTCCCGAGTGAGGCGACCACGTCCACGCCCTCATCCATGACCCAGCCGTACGGTTCCTCCCATGCCTCGTCGAAAGCGGATGGGTGACCCGACGGGTAAACGTTGTCGCCGGTGGTCACGAGGGCATCGAGCGGATGCTCGTCATGCCACCTCCTGATCACCTCGGCGAGCTCTCTCTCGTTGGTGCCTCCGGTGCCGAAGTCGCCGATGACGGCGAGCTCGAACGTGGGCCGGGCGATGGCCGTGCCCACCTCGTCGACCTCGAGCTCCCCGGGACCACGGGTCGCGAGGAGAAGGAGTCCGAGGGCAAGCGCGAGCCCCAGCGCGAGGGCCGAGACGAGGTATCGGTAGGAAGAACGCTCTCTGCGGAGTCGTCTCATCGACGATCCGAGGATCGGGGCTCGTAGATGTGTGGCACCACGATCAACCGCGCCGCGCGAGTTTCTGCACTCCAGCCATGACCGCGTCCCCGAACCCCTCATCGCTCATGCACCGCATCTGTGCCTCGGCTTCGGCGTCCATCCCATCCTCGAGGGCCCGGGTGTGCGCCAAGTCGATCAACGCCTTCGACTCTCGGACGGGGAGGCGCGGTGCTTCGGTGAGCCTCGTGGCAAGAT
>JBOGXG010000122.1:0-6283 GCA_050694195.1 Actinomycetota bacterium
GCCTCCGAGAGACGACGTTCGAGATCGGCGATGTCCGCATCTAGCGACTCGGAGGCGGCAGAGCGGCGGTTGCGTTCGTAGTCCTTCATCCGCTTGGGATAGCCGATCACCTGCGCGTCGTAGACCGGGAGGCCACGTCTCTCGCAGAAAGCGAACGCGTCGGCCGGCTCCCTCACCGCGCCTCGGACATGAGCCCCGTCCCGGTCGACCAGCAGCAGGGTCGTCGGGCTCGTAGCTGTCTTGGGCTCGATGTAACCTTCGACACCCTTGCGCTCGGCCGCGAATCGCTCGAGCTCGCCAAGCTCGGGGTTGTTGCGCCTCGAGAAGAAACCCCTGATGCGGTCACCGAAACCCATGACCCCTAGTTTCCCTTATCTGTGGGCTATCCCTTCCGGGATCTCACCTCTTCGATCAGCTGCGGGAGGATCTTCAGGGCGTCCCCGACGATGCCGAGGTCGGCTAGCTGGAAGATCGGCGCTTCCTCGTCCTTGTTGATGGCGATGATCTTCTTCGCGCCCTTCATGCCGACGACGTGCTGCGTGGCGCCGCTGATGCCCCACGCCATGTAGATGCCGGGTTTCACCGTCTTGCCGGTCTGCCCGATCTGATACGAGTACGGCACCCAGCCGGCGTCGACCACCGCACGCGTGGCACCAACTGCCGTGTTGCCGAGGAGGGACGCGAGCTCGTCGAGGTACTTGAAGTTGTCCGGCTCGCCGAGCCCCCGGCCTCCGGAAAGGACGACGGGCGCTTCTTCGAGCTTGGGCCCCGAGGCTTCCTCTTCATGGCGCTCCACCCGGCGGGCTCTCTTCAACTCCTCGGGGATCTCGACCTCGACCGGGACGACCGTGGCCTCTCCCCCGCTCGCCTCCGCGACGAACGACTTCGGGCGCACGAGCACGATCTTCGGCTGGCCCTTGAGCTCAACGTCGACGATCAGGGAGCCGCCGAAGATAGCCGTCTTCGCCTTGTCCACCGACTCTAGGTCCATCACGTTGCTCATCAAGGTGGACCCCAGTCGCGCCGACAACCGGCCGGCGACGTCGCGCGAGTCGTAGTTCGTCGCGAAGAGGATCAGGTCCGGAGCGTTGGCACCGATCAGGTCCGCGAGCGCGTGAACGTGCGGCTGCGCGATGTAGTCCCCGTAGACCTCGTCGTCACTTGCGTAGACGATCTCGGCTCCATGGTCACCGAGAGCCTTCGCGGCGTCGGTAGCTCCCGGCCCGAGCGCGACCGCCTCGACGTCGCCGAGCGCCCGCGCCTTCGTGACGAGTTCGAGCGCCGCGGGATCGAGCTTCCCGCCGTCGACCTCCGCATAAACCCAGATGGTTGGCATGACCTAGATCACCTTCGCTTCCACTAGGAAGTCCGCGATCTTCTGGGCCGCGGTTCCGTCATCCTCGAACTTCTCTCCTGCTTTGCGCTCCTCCGCGGGAGTGAGGTTCACGACCTCCTGGGTCTCCTGCACGTCGTCCGCGGACAATCCCAGATCGGCGAGCGAGTATCGTTCGACCGGCTTCTTCTTGGCGGCCATGATCCCCTTGAACGATGCATAACGAGGCTCGTTCGCGCCGGCCGTCAGCGTCAGGAGCGCCGGCGTCGGGCACTCGACGACGTGGTAGCCGGTGGCGGTCTGCCGATTCACTTTTAGGGTCCCGTCCGACGCCTCGATCTTCTTGGCGAACGTCACCTGCGGGAGGCCGAGTGCCTCGGCGATCGCAGCGGGGACGGTGCCGGTGTATCCGTCGGTGGATTCCACGCCGGCGATCACCAGGTCGACGTCACCCGCCTTCCCTATCGCGGCGGCGAGGACCTTGGCGGTTGCGAGCGCGTCGGAGTTCTGGAGGGCGTCGTCCGACACGAGGATGCCCTTGTCGGCGCCCATCGACAAGCCGCGCCGGATCGCCTCCATCGCCGTCTCCGGTCCCATCGACACGAGCGTGACCTCTCCGCCGTGAGCCTCCTTGAGGAGGAGTCCTTCCTCGACGCCGAACTCGTCGCCCGGGTCGAGCACCCCCTGGACCCCCTCCCGCTTCAGGCGGTTCCCGTCCATCTCGGGCGGGAGGTTGGGATCGGGGATGTGCTTCACACACACCACGATGTTCAAAACGACCTCCTAGATCTGAGCTTGCTCCGTATCCTACCCAAGTGCTTGCTATTGCAAGCACGGCCTGTCGGTGGAGCGTTAGCCGGCCCGATAGTAGGTGACGCCCTCGCGCTCCTCGACCACGCCGTCGCCGTCCTCGACCACGAGATCGAGGTGCGCCACGACCTCGGAGACGGCGAGGAAGGAGTCGTAACCCGTGACGTGAGGGTAGAACTCGGCGGCGATCTCGTAGGGGGTCTTGCCCTCGGCCCCGAGGTAGGAGGCGACCGACACCTTCCGTTTCAGATGGTGCTCGATCGTGGACGCGATGAGTTCTCCCGGGTTCTCGATGGGTTCGCCGTGCCCGGGGTAGGCGAGGGACAGATCGAGGGCGGCCATCCGCTCGAGCGACGCCAGGTATTCCTTCAGCGAGCGGCGCCGCTCCCCCGGATCGTCGAGCGATGGTTCGAGCAGCGGGTTCGGCGAGACGTTCGGCAGCAGTTGGTCACCGGCGAAGAGGACCCTGGCGTCGGGTTCGTGAAGCACCATGTGGCCGCCGGTATGCCCCGGCATGTGCAGCGCGACCAACGTGAAGTCCGCGTCGGACCCTTTGAACTCGAACGTGTGGCCCTCCGCTATCGGGATGACCTCTTCGTGCTTGAGTTGAGGGAGCGGGTCGTTCTTCCGAGCCTGATCCATCTTGAACAGCAACTCGAGCGGCATGCCCGCCTCGACGAGCAACCGTCCCACCTCGTACAGCATCTGATGGTCCCTCACCCTGGCGATCTCTCGCTCGGGGACGAAAACCGTCGCATGCGACGCGTCCTGGAGATCGTGGACCAACCCGTAGTGGTCGGGATGGGCGTGCGTGATGATCACCTGCTCGATCGACTCGGGGAACATCCCCGCGGCGGCCAGCGCCAGGAACAGCGCGTTCTTCGCTTGCGGCGTGTTGAGGCCGGCATCGACGAGGGTGACGGGCTCGGCTTCGATGAGGTAGGCGTTGACGGGACCCACTGCGTACGGCGTCGGCATCTCGATGCGGCGAACCGGCAGCGTTGTCACCAGGGGATTGTAGAAGCGGAACGGCCTAGCCCACCCGGACTACGGCCGTATACCCCAGGCTGCCCGTCGGGACCTGCGCAATTCTCGCAATCTGGAAGTTCCTTCTTCAAATCGCGGCGATCGTGGGCTATAGAAAAGGGACAAGACATACGCAACCCAAGGCAAGGGGGGGCCCGGACGGGCCCCTTCTTCGCGTCCAGCCGATCTTCACGGAGGCCGGCGTCCCGATGTAAGGCGCCAGACGACCACTCACTGGACGGTCACGTCCATGAGGCTCGCGACCGTTCCGATGCCCACGAAATCCGCTTCCGAGTCATCCCATACGTACATCCAAACGTGTGCCGGATCGGCCTTCAGCTCGCCGCGGGGATCCCAGGTATAGGTTTTCGCCACCCCCTCGAGCCCCTTCCCGCGAGACAGGTAATCGACAACCGAGGCACGTAATCGCCTGATGGGATCGTGGGGGCTTGCCCGGGCAAGCGCGGCACCAAAGAAACTGACAACGTCGTAGATCTCAGCGGTGAAGATGCCGGGCACTTCCCCGTACTCATCGGTGTAGAGATCGTAAAAGACAGGATCGGTAAGCGCCTCGGGGTCGCTGCATGAACAACTGGCAAGGGCCTTGTCAGCTCCGGGACCGGCGAGTTGCCCGAATTCTGGGTCCTTGGCTCCATCCGAGGTGATGAATTGGGCGTTGACGTCGGCACGGTGCAACTCCCGTGCGAACCGTGCGGATTCCTCTAGGAGACCAGCGAAGTAGACGGCATCGGGATCGAAGCGCCGAATGGTCCGCACCGCCTTCTTGATCTCGGGGATCTCGGGAGCGATCCCGATCGACAGGAGATCCTTTTCTCCGACACCTTCCACGACGCCTCGCGCCACGTCTCTCCCGTAGCCGTCTTCGACGTAGACGATCCCGATCCGCTCGGCCTTCAGGACCCGCGCCATATATCGGCCGGCCACATATCCCTGGATATCGTCCGACGCCACCGCCCGGAACCATGTGTCGAACCCCCCCGCCCGTAGAAGAGGGGAAGGGCCGGTACCCGAAAAGGGGATACCGCGACGGGCCACCATGGCTCCTACGGCCTGCGTCTCACCCGAGAAGAATCCACAAACGCAAGCAACCAAGTCTTTGGATCGCAGCAGGTCGCGGACCATCCTGATGGCCCTTTGCGGCCGCCCTCTACTGTCCCGTTCGTGGATTTGGATCAGACAGGGAACCTGCGGCTCTGCATTGATACGTGCTACTGCAAGCTCAACGCCCTGCGCGATCGGCCGACCAACTGCACCGAACTCGCCACCTAAGGCTCCCACTACACCTATCTGCCACTTGCAAGGCTTCTCCAGCGGTTCAACGGAGGGCATGGGTGTCTCTGTCGCTGAGGTCGTCAGCTTTGTGGGACTCGGTTCCTCCCGTCCTTGGTCCGAAGATGACGTGCATGCCGTCGTCAATAGAGCAGCACATGCCAGGGCGCCAACTACAGACGTTCGTTCCGCTCCAGTCCCGACCACGATAGCTAGCGCCCTACGAACTTCGCCTTGCCCGGCCCCTCCTCTACGAACGTGTTCATCCCCACCGTCTGATCTTCCGAGGAGAAGAGGGCCGCGAACGCCTGCCGTTCGAGGAGCAGGCCCGTTGCCATGTCGACGTCGATCCCGTTCTGGATGACCTCCTTCGCCGCCTGCAGCGCGACCGTCGGTCCTCTCGCGTAGCGACTCGCGACCTCGACGGCTCGTTCGTATACGCCGCCCGGCGCGACCACCTCGTTGACGAGGCCGATCCTCAACGCCTCTTCGGCGTCCACCATTCGGCCCGAGTAGATCAACTCCTTGGCGCGTCCAACACCGATCAGGCGCGGAAGTCGCTGAGTACCTCCGGCGCCCGGGATCACACCCAAGAGGATCTCCGGTTGTCCGAAGCGAGCGTCGCTCGCGCAGATCCGGATATCGCAGGCGAGGGTGAGTTCGCAACCACCGCCGAGTGCGTATCCGTTGATCGCCGCGACGGTCACCTTCGGGAGTCGCTCGAGCCTCGTGAAGACGTCTTGGAAGCGGCCGATGTACCGATACATCGTCACCGTGTCGCGAACGACCATCTCCTTGATGTCGGCCCCTGCCGCGAAGACTCGCTCGCCTCCCCAGAGCACGACGGCGCGCACCGACTCGTCAAGCGCCAGTGCATCGACCGCCTCCCCTATCTCGCTCGCCACCTGCTCGTTGAGCGCGTTGACCTTTGGGCGATCGAGCCTGATGGTCCCGACGCCTTCGGCTACATCAACCTTCACGAACTCAGCCACGACTTGCGCCTCCCTTGAAGATCGCGTTTGGGGTGAAGGCTACGATGGCTCGCTATGCATGAGGACTTCGAGGCCCGCATCATCAAGGCACTGGAGGCGCACGAGCCTCAGGAGATGACCGTTCCCGGGGCGCGCGCCGCGGCGGTCCTCATCCCGATCGTGCTGGCCCTCGAACCGCAGTTGATATTCACGGTTCGCACCGACACGGTGAGCAGCCACAAGGGGCAGATCTCCTTCCCCGGCGGCTCCCTGGATCGGGCCGACGAGTCGCGGGTCGCCGCAGCCTTACGGGAGACGGCCGAGGAGATCGGACTCGATCCCGGCGTCGTTCGTGTGATCGGCGAACTGGATACCTTCCCGACGTTCGTGAGCGGCTACGTCGTCACTCCGTTCGTTGGATTGCTCGACCACGACCCCCGGCTCACCTTGAATCCGGCCGAGGTTGCCGGTGTCCTTCGCGTACCCGTCGTGTCGCTGTCCAACGAGATCAGGCGCGCGCCGGGCTTCACCTATCGGGATCGCACTTATCCCACTGAGGCATGGATCTTCGAGGACCACGTCATCTGGGGCGTTACCGCGCGCATCGTCCGTCAGTTCCTCGAGATCCTCGGCGCCGCCGGGATCGTCGATCCACCGGCCGGCGACGGGTCGTGGACCATCCCTCCCGGACCAGCCGGGATCGTGGGGCCACCGGCGTAGTCTGAACCGATGCCGCCTCACCTTGGATCTGCGGGAACCCCGTCGCCGACGACGACGACCGCGCAGCCGTCGCCGTCGCCGTCGCTCCTGCAGCCGCCGGCCCCCGATTCGCTCCAGACGATCGGAGCGATCC
>JBOGXG010000123.1:0-3358 GCA_050694195.1 Actinomycetota bacterium
CGGGAGGGCGTGAGGAGGCACCGCCCTCATCTCGCGGCCCCGATACTAGGATCCGCGGCCGCAGGAATCCCGCGGCCGACACCGAACCCTCCTGTAGGCGATTTTCGGTTATCTACACGGGGGACGATATGAAGAAACTGATCGCATCTTTGGCCGTCGGGATGGTCGCGGCCTCTCTGCTTCCCGGCGCGGCAGTGGCGGGGAAGAAGAAGCCCGCCGCCCATCAGCACGTTCAAGGCAACATCCTCTTCCAGGCGCCTCCTTCGGACGCCACGGACAACCCGAACGGCTGTTACTCCGGGTCCATCGGCGCTCCGCCATCGTCACGCAGGAGCAGGTGAACGGCGTCGTCGGTTTCCACTTCGATGTGGACCCGGCCACCTGGAAGAAGAAGTTCCGTCTCACGCCGGCGGAGGGCGAGGCCGCCGACATCGACATCACGTTCTACGCCGAGTTCGGCACGCCGGAGCAGGCGACCGACACGGCCTACGCTCCCGCCAACTTCAGCTACGAGGAGCGCAACGAGGAGGGCGAGTTCGGCAAGGTCCCGCCCGACATGAACAAGGCGATCGTCTGCATGAAGGTCGGCCAGGATGTGGACTTCGATTACATGGCCGGCAAAGGCGTCAAGTAACAACGAACATGAGCAACCTTCGTTCCAAGGCGTCCCGCTGGGGCGCCTTGGTCGCGCTCGGGTGTTTGTTCGCAACGCTGGGCGCAGCGACGTCGTCCGCGTCTCCTTACGGAGATTGCGACGCCGAGGCAACGACCAAGGGTCCGGAACTCTGCTCCTTCAAGAGGACGGCCGCGATCCGCGTCTCCGACACCGCCGGCCTCGGCCGTTTCGAGATGCACGGGAAGGTCGGCGCCGTGTTGCAGCGCGATGAGGGAACGGTGGCGCTGCTCGACCTCTCCGACCCCGCGCGACCGAAGACCCTCGGAGCCTACGAGGATGGTATCGAGGACTCGTTCGACGGCGACCTTGCATTCAGCGCCGACGGGCAGTGGCTGTTCTACGCGCGGCAGACGCATCAGTTCTCGAAGGACGGCATCCACGTTCTGAACGTGTCGGACCCGAAGGCTCCCACGCTCGCTCATTACCAACCTTCGGGAGGCGCGTACCGCATCGCCTATCACAAAGACGCGGGCGGCGAATGGGTGGTGCTCCTCGACGCGACGCACGGACTCGTCGTTTATCGGTTCGAGCCGACCACCGGGCAACTCGTTCCGGCGTTCGTCGATCCGCTTCCGGCTCTGAAGGTGGGAGGGCCCGCGTCGGCCGGTCTCTACCTCGACCGCAAAGATCCGAAGACCAAGACACCGCTGCTGTACGTCACGACGGGCCGGACGGGGCTTCAGGTATACGACTTCTCGGATCCGATGTCACCCGAGGTCGTGGGATCGTGGAGCGAGGTCGGTCTCGCCGAGGTCGAGGTCAAGGCAACGCGGCGTGCGCGCACGGTGTACGCGGCGACGGAGTACTGGTTCGACGCGGCGATCGAACCGGAGGTGGTGGTGCTGAACGCCTCCGAGCTCGAGGACATCAGCGAGGTTCGCCGGATCGACTTCACCTCCGGCCCCCCCGCTCCGGACGGTTCCGATCGGGTTCAGGGCATGGACCTCGACGGAGCCAACCTCCTCATCGCCCACTCCGGGCTCGGCCTCATCGCGGCGACGCCGGAGGGCGTCGCCGAGGGCGTCGCTCGCCTCGCGGGGACGCGCAACGAGGGGGCCGGCGTCGCCGGGGCGCCCTATGCGATGGACGTCGAGGCGCGCCGCGGCTACTTCTACCTGACCGATGCCGCCACCGGCGTCCTCACCGTTCTTCGGGTCCCGATACGCGGGCTCGATCTCCCCTATGGGCGTCATCCCCTCGGCTGACCGCCCCTCGTTGGAGGCGGCACCCTCGCTCAATCCCGGGCCCCTATCGGCCGATTAGATAGATTGAGCGCGCCGACGCGCGAGCTCTGTCCGTTTTGGAAGGGATTGCCAAGTGACCACCGTCCTCATCGTCGACGACCAACCGTCGATCGTCGAGATGGTTCGTTTCCACATCGAAGGTGCGGGGTTCGAGGCCTCTTCTGCCGGCGACGCCGATGAAGGGTGGCGGACCCTCGTCTCTTCCTATCCCGATGCCGCGGTGATCGACCTGAAGCTGCCGGGGGCCGACGGCTGGTCGCTGATCGAGCGCATCCGTACCGACGGTCGCTTCAGCGGGATGCCCGTCGTGGTCCTGTCGGGGATGTCGGACCAGGGCGTCGTCGATCGAGCCGCCGAACTCGGCTGCGATTTCCTCAGCAAGCCCTTCGCCTCGTCCGCCCTCGTCCGTAAATTGCAGGACGCGATCAGGCACCGCGGGAACGGTGCCGGCACTCCGCCGCCCGCGCCGGCCGCGGGGGCGATGGAAGGCAGGATCCAACTCGTCACGACGCGCGTCGTGCTGCTCCTCACGGGATACCGGGTGGAGGGGAACGTTCACCTGCCGCCCGAGCTCAGCCGTTTCTCCGATGCATGGGAGTCGCTGATCCGCGACCAGCGGGCCTTCCTCCCGATCACCGACGCCAAGGTGACGATGCTGGGAGAGAGCCAGTCCTCGTTCGCCAACTTCCTCGAAGTGCGCAAGAGCGATATCCAAGGCGTCTTCCCGCGGGACGCAGAGGAGAGCTAGGCCCCACTGGACGTCCGGCGGCGGTAGCATCCGGGCCGATGAGCGATCCCCTTCCGCAGGTGTCACACGCAGGTATCCACGAGGTCCTTGGTGTCGAGATCGTCGCCGCGTCCACGGACGAGGTCGTGTTCGAACTGGATGTCACCCCGAAGGTCCATCAGCCGTTCGGCATCCTCCATGGTGGCGTTTCGGCGGTGCTCGCGGAGAGCACGGCTTCCGTCGGCGCCTACCTGAACTGCGATCCCGAGACCCAGTACGCGGTCGGCGTCGATCTGAACATCACTCATCTCCGGCCCAAGCGGGACGGACGACTGCGTGCCACCGCACGGCCTGTGCGCAAGGGACGAAGCGTGCACGTCTGGTCGATCGAGATCGAGGACGAACAGGGGAAGATGATCGCGGTGTCGCGTTGCACGCTCGCGATCAAGGACCTGCCATCGGGGACCAAGACCTAAGGAGTCGGCATGTATAAGAAGATCGTTGCGGGTACCGATCTTTCGCCCACGTCCCGGATCGCGGTAGCTCACGCGGCGGCGCTCGCGAAGCATTTGGGGGCCGATCTCGTTCTGGTCCATGCCGGCAGCGATCCCGGCGCGCCGCTCGAGGAACTCGGCGACAAGTACGGAGCCGAGGTCGTGGTCCGCGCGGGGAATCCCGCCGAGGTGCTGCTCGGCGAGGCCGAGGCTCAGG
>JBOGXG010000124.1:0-8087 GCA_050694195.1 Actinomycetota bacterium
CGGCCTCTGCGTCCCGAACGCAGCGCGCTGCCAAACTGCGCCACATCCCGAAGGTCGCCATCCTACCCGCGCCGGTGGGCCCCCCTTGTTCGGCGAGTCGTCGTGGACGTTGTTCACCGGAGGTTCATCGACCGGTTGCAGCCCTGCAACATCGCTTCCCTACCGTTGGCAGTGGCCCGTGGATCGAGCGGATGCTCGGCGCGTTCAGGGCCGTCGAAGGAGGAAGCAGTTATATGACCAAACGCGCTAACAGGCGGCTCTACATCGTCGTATCCGCCCTCGCCTTAGTAGCGGCGGCCTGCGGCGGGAACGCGGGTGGAAGCTCTGGAAGCGGTGCCGGAGCCTCGATAACGATCTCGGGCTCGTCGACCGTCGAGCCCATCTCGGGGGCGAACGCGGAGAAGTACGCGAGTGTCAACCCCAACGTGCAGATGTCTGTGGACGGGCCCGGGACGGGTGATGGGTTCGAGCTCTTCTGCAACGGCGACACGGATATATCCGACGCGTCGCGTCCGATCGATCCGGAGGAAGAGGTCCCCGCTTGTGAGAAGAACGGTGTCGAGTTCATCGAACTGAAAGTCGCGGTCGACGGCATCACGGTCTTGACGAGCCCAGAGAACGACGAGGTCGAGTGTCTGAGCTTCCAGGATCTCTACGCTCTCTTGGGACCGGAGGCCGAAGGGTTCGACGATTGGTCCGACGCCAACGCGTTGGGCAAGAAGGTGGGAGGCAGTGGCGATTATCCGGACGCCCCTCTCGAGGTCACGGCTCCGGGTGAGGAATCGGGAACCTTCGACTCGTTCGCCGAGCTCGTACTCGAGGGGATCTCCGTCGAGCAAGGCATCTCTGAGGACGGACCGTTCGTGAGACCCGACTACCAAGCCTCGGCCGATGACAACGTGATCATCCAGGGCGTCGCCGAGAACCCCACGTCCCTCGGTTGGGTCGGCTACGCGTTCTTCGCAGAGAACACCGAGACCGTGAAGGCTCTGCAGATCGAGGCAGAAGAAGGTGCGGGCTGTGTGGAGCCGACCTTCGAGACGATCTCGGAGGGGGAATACCCGATCGCCCGGGACCTCTACATCTACGTGAACGCGGCGAAAGCCGAGCAGAAGCCTGCACTTGCCGATTACGTCGATTTCTATCTCTCCGACGACGGGCTCACAACGGTGAGCGAGGTCGGGTACGTCGATCTGCCGCAGGACGCGATCGAAGAGACGCGGTCGGTATGGGCCGAGCGCCTTACGGGCAGCCGCGAGGTCGATGGTTAGCACCGTCGCCGACCTGGCAGGCGATCGCAGGCGTCACCGCAGAGAGCGGGTGGTACACGGCGTCTTCCTCGTCGCGGCGGCGACCTCGGTCGTCATCAGCGCCGCGATCGTCCTCTCGCTGGTGGGCCGCGCTCTCGTGTTCATCACGGACGTCGATTTCGCCAGTCTCTGGTCGTCCGGATGGTTCCCTCGGCGCGGTCTCTACGATCTCAGGACGATCCTCGTCGGCACGTTGATCGTCGCCGGGATCGCGATGCTGGTGGCGACTCCGCTGGGTCTCGGCACCGCCGTCTACTTGTCCGAGTATGCGAAGCCGCGGACGCGCCGGTTACTGAAACCGATCATCGAGATCCTGGCGGGCATCCCCAGCGTCGTTATCGGATTCTTCGCGTTGACCTTCATCAGCCCGGAGATCGTTCGGCGGTTGTTCGCCGACGCATCCTTCTTCAACATGATGACCGCCGGCATCGGGGTGGGCATCCTCGTGACACCCCTCGTGGCGTCGATCTCGGAAGACGCGATGCGGTCGGTGCCGCTGTCCCTCAAAGAGGCTGCCTATGGGCTGGGCTCACGCAAGCGGACGGCGACGGCGCGCGTCATCTTCCCCGCGGCCATCTCCGGGATTGTCGCCTCTTTGATCGTGGGTCTCTCCCGCGCGATCGGCGAAACGATGGTCGTGGCGATCGCGGCCGGTGGTAGCGGCGGTTCGGCTCTGACGTTCGATCCTCTGGAGCCGGGACAGACCATGACCGCAGCGATGACTTCTCTCGCGATCGGTAGCGATCAGGTCAAGGGGGCCGAGAACACCTTCGAGAGCCTGTTCTTCGTCGGCCTTCTCCTTTTCCTGATGACGTTGGTGCTCAACATCATGAGCGAGAGATTCGTGCGGCGGATGAGGCAGAGGTACTGATGGCCGCCCGGGTGGGCTCCCTCAACACCACGGAGGCCGTACGCAAGCGGTTGCAGGGGCGCAGGTTCGACCTTGTCGAGTTCGCCTTCCAGTTCGTACTTCTGAGCGCGCTGCTTCTTTCGTTGTTGATCCTTCTGGTCCTCCTGGCAAACATCTTCAGCGGGGGGATCGACGTTCTCTTGGATCGCAAGATGGGCTTCATCAAGTCGGGAATCTCTTCCTTCAGTCCGGCCACCGCCGGCGTGTGGCAGGGGATCGTCGGTTCTCTGGTCACGTTGGTCTTCGTGATCATCTTCGCGATCCCGCTCGGGATCGGGGCCGCGGTCTATCTCGAGGAGTACGCCCCGAACACTCGCCTCAGTCGTTTCATCGACGTGAACATCCGAAACCTTGCGGGCGTCCCCTCGATCGTGTACGGGCTCTTGGGACTCGCGCTGTTCGTCCAGCTCCTGAGGGCCCTCACCGGTGGGGGAACGATGATCGCTGCCGGGCTGACGCTGGGGACGCTGGTCCTGCCGCTGGTCATCATCACGTCCGCCGAGGCGCTTCGCGCCGTCCCGTCGGCGATCCGTGAGGCCGGCTACGGTGTCGGCGCGACGCGCTGGGAGGTCGTCCGGCACCATGTCCTCCCCGCAGCCGCTCCTGGGATGCTCACCGGCATCGTCCTGTCCCTCGCCCGAGCCCTCGGAGAAACCGCGCCCGTTCTTCTCGTGGGGGCCGTGACGGGCTTCCTCGCCGGTGGGGGGGCCGGCATCTTCGAGCAGATGCGAACCGAGAGCGGTTACACGACCTTGCCGACGGTGATCTTCCAATACGCGAGCTTGCCCGATGCCGACTTCCGAGCGATCACTTCGGCGGCGATCATCGTGCTCCTCGTCGTCATCCTCACCGCCAACGCGGCGGCCATCCTCCTCAGGAACCGTTACGAACGGAAGTGTTGAAGCCGATGGAGATGCGTGTAGCTGCAGTGAACACCCCGGTGCCGGTCGAGATGCACATCGCGCCTAGTCATGGTCGTGAGGGTGCCCTCGCGGCCGGCGGCCGTTCCGTGTTCGAGCTTCGGGATCTTTCCGTGTACTACGGATCGTTCCGAGCGGTCCGCGATATCGACCTCGCGATCCAGGAGAGGAAGATCACTGCACTCATCGGGCCCTCGGGATGCGGAAAGACGACGGTTCTCCGCTGTCTCAACCGGATGAACGATCTCGTGGAGACGGCGAGGGTCGAGGGGAAGGTGATGTACCACGGTGTCGATCTGTACGACCAGAAGGTCGATCCCGTCGAGGTTCGCCGGCGGATCGGGATGGTGTTCCAGAAGCCGAACCCCTTTCCCAAGTCGATCTACGACAACATCTCGTTCGGCCCCAAGATCGCCGGCTACAAGGGGGACATGGATGAATTGGTCGAGCGCTCCCTCACGAAGGCCGCGCTCTGGGACGAGGTGAAGGACAGGTTGAAGGAGTCCGCCTGGTCGCTCTCTGGGGGCCAGCAACAGCGGCTGTGTATCGCTCGTTGCATCGCGGTCTCTCCGGACGTGATCCTCATGGACGAGCCCTGCTCGGCTCTCGATCCGATCGCCACGGGCCGGATCGAGGATCTCATGGACGAGTTGAAGAGCGAGTACACAATCGTGATCGTTACCCACAACATGCAGCAGGCCGCGCGCGTAAGCGACATGACCGCGTTCTTCACGGCCGAGGTTAACGAGGAGCAGGACCGCCGGACCGGCGTCCTCGTCGAGTACGACGCGACGGAAACGATCTTCACCACGCCGGCCGACCAGCGAACCGAGAACTACGTAACGGGCCGCTTCGGCTAACCCCGGGCGATTTCTTCGTCAGATTTCGCCGCATATAGCGGTTCTTCGACGCGGAGAACATGTCGGCTTCCTGTGACTCCGGTCACTGACGCCCGAACGGTCAAGTGATCAAGTCTTGTGGTGACTCCGGAAGAACAGTTGTGGGCTCTATCGAGCAGTCAAGCGGGACTCCTCACCGTCCGTCAGACACTCGCCGTCGGGCTAACTCGGCATCAGATCGCCGGTTTGGTGAAGAGGGGGACGCTCCGACGGCTGGGCTACGGGATACTTGCCGTTTGCGGCAGTCCCCGGACGAGGAAGCAGGACTTGTTCCTAGGCGTTTTGCTGGCCTCGAATCGTTCAGGTGGAGACGAGATCACTGGAGCCATCTGTGGGCCCACGGCGGGGTATCTCTGGGGGCTCCTTGAGAGGGGCGGGCAGGAGATCCATGTGGTCTCCACTCGACGTGTACGTGACCGAGAGGATTACCGCTTCCACTTCACGACGCGGCTCCCCGAAAGGGACGTGGTCACGCTGGATGGAGTGCAGGTAACTGATCCGATCAGAACATTCCTCGATCTCTGTCACGCACGTCCACACGCCGCGATCTACATCTTCAAGAGGGGTCTCCGGAAGAAACTCTTCACGGTCGAGGAGGTAGGAGCTCGCATCGAAGAGGAGTCGAGGCAGGGCAGAGAGGGATTGTGTGTGGCTCGGATGGTCATCGCGTCCACGAGTTCGACCGCAGCGCGAGCGAAGAGCGCCAAGGAGGACCACTACTTCGAGCTCCTCGTCGATCTCGGATATCCACCTCCGCTCCGGAACTTCAAGGTTCGGGGGAGCTACGGGTACGACTGGGAGATCGACCTCTACTACGCCGAGAGGCACAAGGGTTTCGAGGTGTCTCCCTACGACACGCACATGGATCCGCTGGTCGATACGCGTGACTCGCGAAAAGGTCTCGATCTGAGAGCGATGGGGATCGAGATCATCTCGATCGCGGATGGCATCACCGATGCCGAGTTCAGACGCCAAGTTCGGGCGATCCTCGGCCCCCCCGGAGACTTTCCGCGCGCTGAAGAGCCGCCGTACGCGGCGAAATCCGACGAAGAAAGTGAAAGCTCTTAGGGGGTGAATTTGTAGCCCAGGCCTCGGATCGTTATGAGGTGCTCGGGGTTGTGGGGGTCCCGCTCGAACTTGGACCGGAGCCTCTTTATGTGCACGTCGAGGGTGCGCGTGTCGCCGAAGTAATCGGGCCCCCAGATCTCGTCGATCAGCCTCTCCCGCGTCAGAACCCGGCCGGCGTTCTCCATCAGTAGCTCGAGGAGTTCGAACTCTTTGCGCGGGAGGTGTACACGCTCGCCTCTCACCGTTACCTCGAACCTGTCCGCATCGAGCCGCACTCCACCGCCTTCGAGCACCCGGCTCGAGTCCGGCGCGCCGGGGGCCGACCGGCGCAGGACCGCCTTTATCCGCGCGAGGAGCTCGCGGGTGTTGAACGGCTTCGTTACGTAATCGTCGGCACCCAGCTCGAGCCCGAGGACCTTGTCGATGTCGGCGTCCCTGGCCGTCATCATGATGATCGGTACGTCGGAGTCGCGCCGGATCGCCTTACAGATGTCCTCGCCGCTCATCCCGGGAAGCATCAGGTCGAGTAGCACGAGATCGGCTCCCGACGTCTTGAACCGCTGGAAGCCCTCGAGGCCGTCGCCCACGTGATCGACATCGAATCCCTCCCGCCCGAGTTGATACACGAGGGCCTCGGCGAGGCTCTCCTCGTCTTCGATCAGCAACACACGGGGCACTAGCGGGTCCGATCGCTCGCCGTCATGCGCTCTCCTTCGCGCTGCCCTCGGCCGCCTCGATGAGCGAGGGGAAGTGCACACTGAAGGTGGAGCCTTTGCCGACTTCGCTCGTGACCTCGACCGACCCTTGATGAAGTTCGGCCACGTGCTTCACGATCGCCAGGCCCAATCCCGTTCCTCCCCGATCGCGGGAGCGAGCCTCGTCGACCCGGTAGAAGCGCTCGAACACACGCGGCTGCGCTTCGGACGGGATCCCCACGCCGGTATCGGTTACGCGCAGAACGGCTTCGGCCCCCTCGCGCGCGATCGATAACGTCACGCGGCCCCCGGGAGGCGTGTACTGGATCGCGTTGTCGAGCAGGTTCCTCACAAGGAGTCGCAACTGCTGAGCGTCTCCCTTGATCCACAACGGATCCTCGATATCGGCGCGAAGCGCAACGATGTCTCCCCGGGCGCTCGGCTCGAGACGATCGACCTCCTCCCTCGCGATCCGAGCGAGATCGCAGGGATCGTCCGGCACGCGGCCTGCTTCCTCCAAACGAGACAGGTCAAGGAGATCGGTTATGAGTTTGCCAAGACGATCGGCTTCCTTGACCAGACGTCCGGATAACCGTTCCGCCACATCGGCATCATCACGCGCCGCATCTCTCACGGCTTCGGCAAGTGCCTGGAGACTCGCAACGGGACTCTTCAACTCGTGCGACGCATGCGCCACGAACTCCGTGCGGATACGCTGTGTCCATACCTCCTCCGATGCATCGCGGAGAAGAACGACGATCGAGTCTTTCTCCAACGCGGATGCCTCGATCTCCAACGTGAGCCGGCGCGGGTACCAGATGTCGACCATCCTCACCTGTGGGGTTCCACCGAGTGCGTTGCGAGCGACCTCGGCCACGTCGGGTGACGTCAGCCGGTGTGGCAAGGGCCCCTCCTGTAGCCCCAACAGCGAACGGGCCGAAGCGTTCGCGAACTCCAGCTTCAAGCCCCTGTCAAGGACGAGAACCCCTTCCCCCATGTGTTCGAGGATCGCCTCGGCACGCCCCGCGGCCTCCGGCCCCCTCTTCGCTGCATCGATCTTCGGCGGGGCCTCCCTCTCGTCCCGACCGCGAGCGAGATAGAAAAGGAGGACGAGGACGCCCAGTCCCACAACCAGGACCGCCCAGGTGAGTGCGTTCATATCCGTGAGCAAGTCTAGGCGGGCGCGCTCGCCTCTACCGCTGTGCCGGCCCTCGGTCGTGCGTTCTTCGCTTGATGTTCAAGAAGACGTCATCGAGAGGACACGAGGATCGCGGGTCGCGCCCGATGATGCGGCGTAATCTCGAAGACATGATCAGGCTTACCTTCACGGAGGCTCTCGAGTCGGCGGAAAGCGCTCTCCTCACCGAGGGCGCCCTCGTCCGTGATCAACTCCGATCGATCATGAAAGCCCTCGAAGATCGCGACGTCGAGGTGGCGGAGCGCGTGATCCTTGCCGACGACCGGGTGGACGGCGCCTACCTCGACACGCAGGCGCAGGTCCTCAACCTGCTGGCGCTCCAGGCTCCGGTGGCCGGCGACCTTAGGCTCGTCAGCGCCGTCCTCCACGCCAACGTACACATCGAGCGCATGGGCGACCTCTGCGTCAACATCGCGAAGTTCGTGCGGAACCGCGATCCGTATCCATCGGATTCCCCGATGCTTCTTCGTCTGAACGAGATGGGCGAGCGAGCCATGGAGATGCTGGACCTCGCACTCTCGGCGTTCGCGCAGAGGAGCGTCGAGCTCGCCGAGCAACTGCCGGCGAAGGACGAGTACCTCGATCGCCTCAATCGCGGGATGGTCGGCGACCTCAAGGAGTATGCATCCGACGAGGCCAGCTTCGAGTGGGCGACGAAGCTACTGCTGGTGGCGCGTTACCTGGAGCGTTTCGGCGATCACGCGGTAGACATCGGCGAGCAGATCGCGTTCCTCGTGACCGGTGTGTTCCGAGAGTTCACGGACGCGTCGCATCCCGAGTTCGAACACACTTCCGACCAGGACTAAGGGCATGGATACGGGCCCCCGAAGGGGCCCGTAAGGGAAGTCGCGGCCGCAGCTAGGTGGTTCCTCCGCCCGAGTCGCCCGAGTCGCCTGCGTCGTCCGTGTCTCCGCCGGTGTTGTCTCCACCACCGGTCCCGTCGTTCCCGTCGGTCCCGTCGCCGTCTCCGGTGTTGTCTCCACCATCGGTCCCGTCGTCACCTCGGGTTCGATCGCCGTCTCCGTCGTCGTCTTCCACCGCAGCAACTTCGTCTCCGGCGTCATCCCTCTTCAGGACGGCCTCATCC
>JBOGXG010000125.1:0-19953 GCA_050694195.1 Actinomycetota bacterium
GGACATCCTTGCCGCCTCCGTCGACCGGATCGAACGCGCCGCTCCCCCATTGCGAACCGCCGTTCACGTCGTCTCACCTTCGAGCGCGTCCAGTTCGCCGCGTATCCCTTGCATCCGAAGCCGGTAACCCGTGGACGCCGCGTCCGGAACCTCCATCACGAGAGCATCCTCGTGAGTCTCGATGTAATAGCCCTTACGAAGACCGACGACATGGAAGCCGAACTTCCCGTACATCGTCTGCGCGACGGTGTTGGTGACGCGCACCTCCAGCGAGATCGTCTCGCAGGCGCGGGCGATCGCTTCGGTGATCAACGTAAGCAATAGGCGGGTTCCCACCCTGCGGCCGTGGAAATCGGGATCCACGGCGATGTTCGTGACGTGGGCCTCGAACCCGGTGAACATCATCCCGGCGTAACCGACGACCTCTCCTTGGTTGCGCGCCACGATGTACGAGCGAGAGTTGCGCTGCGTCATCTCGGAAAGGAATAGCGACGCGCTCCACGGGCGGGGGTAAACCCGACCTTCGATGTTGAGGATCTTCCGGAGGTGACGTCTCCGCATCCGGGTGATCTCGGGATCGGGCAGCGACACGGGTTCGGGGCGTCTGGCGACGGCGCTCATGCGCTCTTCCCCTGAGCCTCGTCCGGGCCGGTCCCGCGCGTGGTTTCCTCGACCCCCGATGCGCTCCGGCTCCCACGGATCCGATCCCACTGGATCCGCTTGGCGGAGCGCCGCAGGTAGAGGGGTCGGAGGTCGTACAGGGAGTCGAAGTCCTCTCTGAACATGCGCGGCAGCGCGAGCTCGACGAGCGAGCGCGAACTCGGGAACGCGTGGCTCATGGTCCCGATCTCCGCGACCGAACCGAGGTCCATGAAGAGCTCGCGGTAGAGGAGCGCGCCGTTGCCGACGAGCAACACCTCCTCGGGACGCGATGCGATGCCGATGGCGAGATTCTCCGGGCGCTCCACGCGGTACTCGGTCATCCGCTGGATGCCGCCGGGCGACGGGCGGTAGAACGAGTGGAACACCTCGTTGCGACGCGCGTCTAGAACCGCGCAGATCGTCTTCTGCGAATAGCGAACCTCGTAAGCGAGGATGTCGAGACTCGGCATCCCGACGATCGGAAGCGAAAGGGTCTGCGCCAGCGCCTTCGCAGTGGCGACCCCCACCCGCATCCCCGTGAAGAGTCCGGGCCCGAGACTGACGGCCAAACCGCCGATGTTCCGGTAGCCGAGGCCCGATTGTCCGAGACAGAAATGGATCGCCGGCAGGAGGAACTCGTTGTAGGAGGCGCCGCGCGAGATGAGGGCGCTCGCCACTATCCCCTGTTCGGATCCGATGGCGACGCTCGCCTGGGGGGTTGAGGTTTCGATACCGAGGATGAGCATCAAGCTTCCTTCCGGCGCGGCTGGGCCCTATCGTCGCGTGCGCCGGCAACGACCTCGAACCGCGAGCCGGTCGATTGGTCCGGCGACGCGGCGTCGAGGAGGGCCTCTGCCGTGTCGCGCATGGCGAGAACCTTACGCACCCAATCCTCCCCCCGAGGTCTGAAGACGACGATCCTGTCGTCCTCGTCGGTGGGATCATCGGTCCTGCGTAGCTCGATCCGGAGATGTCGGCGCGGTAGCAACTGCTCGACGGCTTCGCCCCATTCGATGACTACGACGGCACGCGGGTCGAAGAACTCCTCGAACCCGAGGTCGAGGATCTCCTGGAAAGAGTCCAACCGATAAACGTCGAGATGCACGATGGGATAGCGACCGTCGTACTCGTGGACGATCGTGAACGTCGGACTCGTTACGCGACCCGTCACCCCGAGCGCGGTCGCTAGACCCTGTACGAAGACGGTCTTCCCGGCCCCCAGGTCACCGCTCAATGAGACGACGTCCCCCGGCAGGAGGACCGGCGCCAGGGATGCTCCCAGGATCCTCGTCTCCTCGGGGGAACGCGTAACGACACGCAGCGACCTCTGCATCAGTCGCGTGCCATCAGAAAAGACCCAGTTGCTCGCCGGGGGGTTCTGACTCGGGACTCGAGGGGGCCCCGACGGCGGCCGCCGGGGCGTTGGCCGGCGGCGACGGCATGGCGGAGGAGCCCCGGGACGGAGCCGGCGATGGTGGCGCCTCCGTCGTGGCGCCTCGGACCCGCGCCCCGCGCCGAGCATCGAGGGCCGCCCGGGCGCGTCGCAGGTCCTGACGGATCGCATCGGTGGGACTGATCCCCCCGAACCTGCCGCCGCGGAGAGCGGCCGCCGGGTGGAAGGTCGGGATCACCGCGGCGCCCAGGCGCTCGTAGATGTGCCCCCGCGCCTTGGTTATCCCGATCTTCTCCTCGAGGATGAACCGGGTGGCGAAGTTCCCCAGCGTGACGATCACGTCCGGCCGCATGTGGGCGAGCTGCGCTTCGAGGTAGGGGCGGCAGGCTTCGATCTCGTCGGGAAGTGGGTCCCGATTGCCCGGAGGGCGGCACTTGACCACATTCACTATGGCGGCGGTGGATCGATCGAGCCCGATCTCGGCGAGTAGCTTGTCGAGGAGCTGCCCGGCCGCCCCAACGAACGGCACGCCTTGCTGATCCTCGTGATGACCCGGCCCCTCACCTATGAATAGGAGATCGGAGTCGAGGTTGCCGGCAGCCCATACGACGTTGGTCCTGCCCTCCGCCAGACGGCATCTCGTGCATCCCAGCGCTTCCGCCCTGATCTCATCTATCGAAACCACAACTCGGACAGTACAGAACGGGAGGTGGAGACACCACCGTTCCACGTCCTCG
The DNA here is from genome assembly GCA_050694195.1 of Actinomycetota bacterium. Taxonomy (GTDB): domain Bacteria; phylum Actinomycetota; class CADDZG01; order CADDZG01; family WHSQ01; genus JBOGXG01. Next base: position 2,773 of record JBOGXG010000125.1, read on the forward strand.
ACCGATCAGGCGAGGAGCTTGCCGTCCTCCATCAACACGTCCCCGTCGACGGTGATCCGGCCACCCTTCCGGAGGTCGCAGACCATGTCCCAGTGGATCGCCGATCCGTTGGTCCCGCCCGACTCGGGATACGAGGCTCCCAGCGCGAGGTGGACGGTCCCTCCGATCTTCTCGTCGAGCAGGATCTCCCCGCTGAAGCGATCGATCCCGTAGTTGGTTCCGATGCCGATCTCACCGAGCACCCGGGCTCCGGGGTCGGTGTCGAGCGTCTTCACGAGGAAATCCTCGTTACGTTCGGCACGAGCGTCCACAACGCGGCCCTCTTCGAATTCGAGCTCTATGCCCTCGACCGACTTGCCGCCGTAGTTGCCAGGATAGGTGAAAAGGATCCGTCCCCTCGTCCTGTTCTCGATCGGGCCGGTGAAGATCTCGCCATCCGGGAAGTTCTCGATGCCGTCCGACGGCAGCCAGATGCGGTCGCCGACCTCGATCGTGATGTCGGTTCCCTCACCCTCTATTCGTATCTCGTTGCGCCCCTTCATCCACGCGATGAGCTCTTGGTGACGCTGGGCGATCTTCTTCCATTCCGCCACCGGATCGTCACTATCGACGAGACATGCCGCGTAATAGAAGTCCTCGTACTCCGCGAGGCTCATCTCTGCGTCCATCGCGTGCGCGTTCGTCGGGAACAAGGTGACGTTCCACCGGACCTCGCCGTCCGCCGCTCTACGGAAGAACCGATCGAGTAGCGGCTTCCGAGCCTTGGATGCGGTCACCTGTCGCTCCGCGGGGATACCCGACAATTGCTTCGTATTGATCTCCGCGAGGATCGAGAAGTTCACGTCGATGTTGTCGTATAGCCACCTCTCCGTCTCCCACACGTATTCAAGTTGATGCTCTTGTGCGAACCGGTAGAAGACGGGAGCGGCATCGGGGAGCGATGGGCGCAGCATCGGATGGGCCCCCCGCTCGAGACAGCGTTGGTAGAGTGCCAGCATCAATGGCTCCGCGACGTACGCGCCTCTGATGGCGACGAGGTCGTTCTCTTTGATCTGGGTCGAGTAGTCGACGAGCACGTCGGCCAGCCGTTCGGCTCTCTGGTCTCTCAACTCTGTAAGGCCTTCCTTGTAGCGAACACCTCGTCGAGGAAGCGCTCCAATGTCCTGTTCAGTTCCCGATGTCTTTCCAGCATCGACATGTGCCCACAGCCGGCCAGCATCTTCAACTCTGCGTTCGGCAGATTCTCGGCAAGGTGCTCGGATGCCTTCGGGATCGTCAACCTATCGTGCGTTCCACCGATGACCATGGCGGGAACGTTGATCTGCCCGAGATCGTGGGTGACGTCGAATTCCCTGTACGACTTGATCAGATCGAAGATCACATCTATCGGCGTTTCGGCCAACATGTCGTAGGTGAAATCGATCTGCTTCGCCGAGGCGTTGGGACCGAACGCGGCGACGGATACCGCCATGAACACGGTGTCGGACGGCTTGATGATCCGGCGAAGACGATCGATGTAGTGAGCCTTGTCCCCGAGGGCATCGAACGGTCTCCGCGTCGCGCGCTCGATCTTGGATACCGCGGCCCCTCCTATCAGGGTCTCCACCGCGGGCCGGTGCGTGCTGTTGAGGAGGACCACCCCTTTGATGCGCCGTCCCAGGAGTTCGGAGTTCGAGCGACAGAACTCCAGCGCGACCATGCCGCCGACCGAGTGCCCGACCAGCACGAGCTCCTCGAGCTCGGAGTCGTGGACGACGATCTCCAGATCGCGCGCGAGGGTCTCGATCGAGTACGGGGACGACCCCTTCGGCTGGGAGAGTCCGTGCCCGCGGAGGTCGTAGAAGACGAGACGGTGGTCTCCGATACCGGGCAACTGGTAATGCCAGGTGTCGGTGCGGAGACAGGAGCCGTGAAGGAACACCGCACCCAGAGCGGACTCCGGGCCCGCCTCCTCGATGAAAATCGAGGAGCCGTCGGCGGTCGGAAGGGACCGGGATCGAACGCCCCGTCTGGTGCCGAACGCCTCGCCTCCTTCGGGATCGTCACGGCGCCTCCGCTTGATCATCGAGTGCTGGGCGACGAGACCGGTACCCACGCCGGCCGCGGTCCCGAACAACGCGATCACCCCGCGCTTGTTCATGCGGCCGATCCCTCTCGGTAGATCCGCGGCACACGCGACGGGATACGAGTCGTAACCTCGTAGTTGATCGTGCCGATGAGGTCGGCCAGCTCCTCCGCACGGATCTCCTCGGACCCGTCCCTTCCGAGGAGCGTCACGACGTCGCCGACGGCAACGTCGCGATCGCCGACGTCGACCATGAACTGATCCATGCATACCGTGCCCGAGACCGTGTGACGTTCACCGCGGATGAGTATCTCGGCCGTGCCCGATAGCCTCCGGTCATATCCGTCGGCATACCCCGCCGATACGGTCACTACCCGGCTTGCTCTCTCGAGCTCGTAGTTGAGGCCGTACGACACCGCGTCGCCGGCGGGTACCTCTTTGACCATGCTGATGCGGGCCCGCAACGTCATCGCCGGGTGCAGGTCGGCGGTCCCGACGAAGTCGGGCGCCGGCCATAGTCCGTAGGCCGCGATCCCGCAACGCACCAGGTCCAGGTGACTCTCCGGCATCGCGAGGGTCGCCGCGGAATTCGCGATGTGCTTGTAGCGAAGTCGGATCCCATCTCCCTCCACCCGCCGGACAAGATCGTGGAACAAGTCGAGCTGCTTCCGTGTGAAGGGGTGACCGAGTTGGTCGGCCACCGCGAGATGGCTCCACGCCCCCTCGATCTCGAGGCCCGGCAGAGACCGGAGCTCGCGAACAGCGTCGGCGAGATCGCCCTCCTGCAAACCGACCCGGTGCATGCCGGTATCGAGCTTCACGTGTACCGGCACTCTCCTGCCGGCCGCGGCGGCGGCGCCGGACAGGGCCCGTGCGAAACCGCTCGTGTAGATCGTGGCGGTGATGTCCTTATCGACGAGAGCGGCCGCCGCGTCCGGCGGCGGCTCCGAGAAGACGTGGATCGGAACGGCTACACCGGCGTCCCTGAGATGCAGGGCCTCGGCAACGCGCGCGACCCCGAGGCGGGTGGCTCCTCCGGCGAGCATCGCAAGAGCCGACGCCGGATTGCCGTGGCCGTAGGCGTAGCCCTTGACGACCCCCATGACCTCCGCCCCTGAGGCGCGCGCCTTCAGTTCGGTGATGTTGTGGCTGATGGCAGCGAGGTCCACCTCGGCCCAGATCGGGTGGCCCCGGCGCGAGATCTCCTCGGGGGTGAAGCCGGTCATGGCCCAAGGGTATGACCTGGGCGGAACGAGTCGTCGCATCCACCCAGATGGGATCAGGTACTCGGCAGCGAGTAGGTGACGTTGAGGCGAACCAGGTCGTGCTGCGTCCGGCGGCTCCCCGAGACCGTGGAGTAAACCTGGATCGTCAGGTTGTTCGCCTCCGCCACGGAATCCACCTCCGGCAAGAGAACGGTGTCGGTCCGGTAGGCCGTCGTGCTGTTGCAGGACACCGGAGCTCCCGTCGTGCCGTGGGTCGCAAGGAACGTGGTCCCGTCGTAGGTAACGAGTATCCAGCAGGTCGTATCGCCGGAGGTGAACGACCTGTAGGAATGGTCGATGCTCACCGATGTCACGACACCTCCGGCGGGGACGATCGGGGGGAAAGTGAACTCGAGGTATCTGCTCGCCGACCAGTTGTTGCTCCAGTTACCGGAGCTCAGATAGCCGACGCCGTCGCCACCGACCGCCGGCCCCCAGCGCGTTATCGCCGAGGTCCCGTTCGCTCTGTCGTCGAATCTCTGGGGGAACAGCGTGAAGGTGTTCGTGTAGACGCTCGTCGTGATGTTCGCCTTGTCGACGCGCGCGGGGTCTCCCCCGGTGCTATGCATCCCGTACACGCGGATCGTGATGTCGTTCGCGACGTCGGAGCCGGATACGGCCGGTAGCGGCGTCACGACCGTCTTCATCGTTCGGTTATTGGCGCAGGAGATGGGGGCCGCGGGGCTCCCGTAGGTAGCGACAACGGTGCCCGTCGACGTCCGCCTGACCTCCAGGTAGTAGCAGAACTGGTTCCCGGTGCCGTCATCGTCGTCGGCGAACCTGAAGTCGAACGCGGCGTTCGACAGAACGAGTCCCGCCGGTAGCGGCGAGTTGAAGTCGAACTCCAGGTAGCGATTCGCGGAGTAGCTCGATCCCCAGTTCTTCGTCCTCGTATGGTCGTTATCGCCGAAGGATCGCTGTTCCGACTCGTTGGACTCCGTGCCGTCCGCGGAGTCGCGTACGTCCCACGCGCTGGTGGAACGCTGGCCCGCGAAGATCCGGGCCGCGGTGAAGGTGCTGCCCTGACTGACGGCCGAGGACGAGAACGCGGCGAACGTCCTCCCCGGGCCGACGCCGGTCAGCGCGGTGAGGCACAGGAGGACCAGCAACCTCCTCAGCGGAAGAGCACCCCTCAACTGCATCGTCCAGAACCGCCTCTCGGATCATCGCCGCCGTGGACACGCGTATCGGGATCCCGCCCCCGGATCACCTCATCGGTCATCGACCTCCGGGGCCGCCTCCTTGAAACGAGGGGTCCGCTATGTCGGAGGTCCGTCCGCCAGACGGAGACGTGCGGCGGGAAGAGCGGCGGCGACGTCTCCGGCGAGGACGCCCTGGATCCCACCGGTCTCGGCGGCGATCGAGCCGGCCACCCCGTGGAGGTAGGCGGCAACGGTGGCCGCCGCCACCCGCGGAAGCCCGCCGGCGAGCATGGTTGCCAGCGCCCCCGTCAGCACGTCCCCGGTCCCGGCGGTCGCCAGTTCGGGCCCTCCCACGGGGATCATGAGGGCGGCCGCTCCCTCGCCGTAAACCACCACGGTCCGGAATCCCTTAAGGACTACCGCGGCCGCGGGGAAAAGCTTGCTCGCTACGGTCGCCGCGCCTATCCGGTCGGCCTGCACCTCGTCGGTCGAGATCCCGAGGAGGCGGGCCAGCTCGGCGGGATGAGGCGTGATGACGACCGCGGCGCGCCGCGCCTCGAGACCACCGGGGTTGCCGGCCAGGACGTTGAGAGCGTCGGCATCCAGCACGATCGGAAGATCGACTTCACGAACGATCCTGTCGACGAGGGCGCGCTGGTCCTCGCCTACCCCGAGCCCCGGCCCGACCGCCAGGGCATCCGCTCGCTCGACCACCTCGGCGAAGGCTTCGAGCGAGCTCGGACCGAGCACGTCCGAGTCCGTGACTGTGCGGGACAGGAGCTCTGGGGCGGTCGCCGCTGCCGCCGTCTGCACCGCGGCGGTCGTGCCCAACGTCACGTAGCCCGCACCCATCCGCAGGGCTCCCAGCGACGTCAGGAGCGCAGCTCCTCTCGTGTCCTCGGAGCCGGCGAGGATCGCAACCGAACCGGATGACCGTTTGTGGGCACCGAGGGGTCGGGGGGTGAGCGACGATCTCACGTCGGAGGCCTCCACCACCTCCACGTACGGCCCCGGCCGCTCGGCGACGGCATCGCCATCTCCATGCTTCCACAGCGCCACATCTATCCCAATGTCGGCAACTTCGACTCGACCGGCATAGGAGGCTCCCGGGAGGAGCGCCGTTCCCAGTTTCTGCGCGGCGAGTGCGATCGTGACCTCGGCGTGGACGGCGCCTCCCTCCACCCGGCCGGACAGGCCGTCGACGCCCGAGGGGATGTCCACCGCGACGACGCGAGGGAGGCCGTCCAGTGTCGCGACCGCCAGTCCGGCAGGCCCCGTGGGCGATCCTCGGAAACCGGTGCCGAATATCGCGTCCACGACGACGTCGAAACTCTCGTCGACGACCTCGGGGGTGAAGGGACGAACCACGACACCGGCGTGACGCAAGCGTTCGAGATGGTGAGCCGCCGCGCCGGCGACCTCGGAGCGATCGAACGTCGTGAGACAGACGATGCTAAGGCCCTCCTGTCGCAATCGCCGAGCCGCGACGAACCCGTCTCCGCCGTTGTTCCCTTTCCCGCACACGACGAGAGCCCGCCGCCGGTTGCGTCCTCCGGCGACCCCGACGGCAGCGCGAGCGACCGCGTGACCCGCCCGCTCCATGAGCACCTCGACGGGGGTTCCCGCCACGATCGCCGCCCGGTCGGCGCGAGCCATCTCATCGGGACGAAGTAATGGGCGCATCAGTGCCCCACCTATTCGACCGTGACGCTCTTTGCCAGGTTGCGCGGTTTGTCGGGCGACAGACCCTTCTCCTTGGCAACGAAATAGGCGAGGAGTTGGAGCGGGACCGTATCGAGCACCGGCGTCAGCAACGGTTTCGTCTGCGGTACCTCGAAGATGTCGTCGGCCAACTTCCTCGCACGCTCGTCGCCTCGTGGCGCTACCAGGATCGTCGACGCGCCGCGGGCGCGCACCTCCTCTACGTTCGCGAGCATCTTGTCGTAGAGCGCGTGACCGGTCAGGACCGCCACGACGGGAACGTCCTCCTGCAGGAGAGCGATGGCCCCATGCTTCAGTTCTCCCGCCGCATAACCCTCGGCGTGGATGTACGAGATCTCCTTCAGCTTGAGCGCGCCCTCCATCGCGACGGCGGTCCCAACTCCCCGGCCGATGAAGATGACGTCCGTCGCGTCGGCGTACTTCTTGGCCGCCTGAGCCGCCTCACCTTCCACGCCCAGCACCTCGGCGATCTGGTCGGGCAGTCTCCCCATCGCCTCGATCGTCTCGAGTAGCTTGTCCTTCGGCATCGAACCCCGCACCTGCGCGAGATACAGAGCCAGGATGTTGAGCGCAACCAGTTGAGCGAGGAACGTCTTGGTAGCCGCGACTCCGATCTCCGGTCCCGCGTGGGTGAAGAGCACCGCGTCCGCGTCGCGGGTGATCGAGGAGCCGACGACGTTGGTCACCGCCACGACCTTCGCTCCCATCTCTCGCGCGAAGCGAACCGCGGCGAGGGTGTCGGCGGTCTCGCCCGATTGGGTGATCCCGATAACCAGGCCCCGCTCGTCCAGGACGGGGTCGCGATAGCGGAACTCCGACGCTAGGTCGAGTTCGACGGGTATGCGGGTCCAATGCTCGATCGCATGCTTGGCCGCCATCCCGGCGTTGAAGGAGGTCCCACACGCGACCACGACGATCTTGTTGATCGCGTTGATCTCGCTCGTGTCCCATTTCACTTCGTCCAGGATCACTCGCCCACGCTCGTCGAAGCGGCCGCGCATCGTGTCCCGCACCGCGTAGGGTTGCTCGTGGATCTCCTTCAACATGAAGTCCTCGTAACCGCCCTTCTCGGCGGCTTCGAGATCCCATTCGATACGTACGGGCTTCGGCTCCACCTCGACGCCGTCGAACCCGTAGATCCTGACGGACCCGGGCCGCACGACGGCGACCTGTCGATCGGCCAGGGGGATCACGTCGCGCGTGTGCTGCAACAGAGCAGGGATATCGGAGCCGACCAACCCCACTCCTTCCGACGCCCCGACGATGATCGGCGCCTGCGAACGAGCGGTGACGATGACCTCCGGTTCGCCGGCGTAGATGCACACAAGCGCGAAGGCCCCCTTGAGGATCGACACCGCCTCCAATATCGCTTCCTGAAGCGAGCAGCCGCGTCGCTCGATGATCGATTCGATCACGTGTGCCGCCACCTCCGTGTCGGTCTCCGACCGGAAGACATGACCCTCGGAGATCAACTGCGCGCGGAGCACATCGTGGTTCTCGATGATCCCGTTGTGAACGACGGCGATCTTCTCCGTGCAGTCCTGGTGAGGATGCGCGTTGCCATCGGTGGGCGCGCCGTGAGTGGCCCAGCGCGTGTGTCCGATGCCGAGACGCCCGTCGAGGTCCCGCCCGGCCAATTCACTCTCGAGATTCTGGAGCCGCCCCCCGCGCCGGACCGTGCTGACCTCTCCGTTCACGAGGATCGCCACGCCGGCGGAGTCGTACCCGCGGTATTCGAGCCTGCGCATGCCGTCGAGCAGCACTGGTAGGGCGTTCTGGCCGCCCACGTAGCCAACGATGCCGCACAAAGTCCATCACCTCCCCGCGTCGGGACCCTGCCCGCGCGCGTTCGAACGATATGAGGTGAGAGGGCCACTCCGGAGCCGGTTTGTGTTCCGGGATCGCTCCCGAGGTTTGTCGACTCCGTGACGACCGTGGGCCGGCCGAGGGTCACCCGCCGAGTGACGGACCCGCTACCCCGAGCCTCAGGGGTTGTGGTCCCGTCTCCGAGATCCCCTACCTCGTCGACTCGCCGCCTCCTACGGCGAGCCCTGGCGCTAGTTCCGTACTGGTGCTTCCTCTCTCGGCGACCAGGATAGCCCGACGGGGGCCGGAAGTTAAGGGAGATGGCGCTCCACGAGGGTGGCGAGGGCCTCGGCGTTACGTCGGGCCACCCCCTCGTCCAGGGCCTCGACCATGACCCTGACCAGGGGTTCGGTGCCCGACGGGCGCAGGAGGACCCGGCCCTCGTCTCCCATCTCGTCCTCGATCCGGCGCACCTCGGTCCACAGCGTCTCCGCCGATCCCAACGCGTCCCGGCTGCCTACCCGAACGTTGATCAAGACCTGCGGGACCGGTTCGAACACGTGGGCGAGCCGGGACAGTGGCTCCCCGGACCGCGCGACGGCTTCGGCGACCTTTAGTCCGGCGAGGATCCCGTCACCCGTCGTCGCGTGCTCGGCGAAGATGATGTGACCGGACTGCTCTCCTCCCAGGATCGCGCCGCGGTCGCTCATCGCCTCGACCACGTACTTATCGCCGACCGGCGCCTGCAACACCTCTATGCCGCGCTCTTCCAGGGCTCGCTTGAAACCCAGGTTGGCCATCACCGTCGCGACGACAACGTCGTTCTTCAATTCACCGGCTTCGTGCAGGCGGATCGCGGCGAGGGCGATGATGCGGTCCCCGTCGACGACCTCACCGCGCTCGTCTACGGCGAGGACACGATCCGCGTCACCATCGAAGGCAAGGCCGAGGTTCGCGCCCTCATCGATCACGCGCGCGGCGAGCCCGTCGAGCGAGGTGGAGCCACAATCGACGTTGATGCGCGAGCCGTCCGGCTCGTCGTTGATCACGATGATCTCGGCACCCGCCTCCTTCGCCGCCCACGGGGCCACCTTCCAGGCAGACCCATAGGCGCAATCGAGGACGATGCGCAAACCGGTCAGCGGTGTATGCACCGAGCGGACGAGATGCTCGACGTAACGCTCCACGCCCGCGGCGAAATCGACGGCCCCTCCGACATCCGTTCCGGTGGGCGATCCCGTCGGAGGTTCACCGACGAGTCGTTCGATATCGTCCTCGAGACCCTCGGCGATCTTCATCCCCTCGGCCGAGAAGAACTTGATGCCGTTGTCGGGGACGGGATTGTGCGACGCCGACACCATCCCGCCGGCGCGGGCCCCCTCGTCGACCGTGAGGAAGGCGACGGCCGGGGTGGGAACCACCCCCAACCTTCGAACGTCGATCCCCGCGGAACACAGGCCCGCGACCAGGGCGCTCTCCAGCATCGGGCCGGACACCCTGCTGTCGCGGCCGACGATGATCGTGCCTCCCCCGGGAGCCAGGACCCGGCCCGCGGCCCGGCCGAGCGCGAGCGCTAGGTCGGGCGTGAGGTCGTCGTTGGCAACACCTCGCACGCCGTCGGTGCCGAAAAGCCGAGCCATGCCTCCTATCCTTACCTATCGTTCGACATCGGGCTTCCCCGATAGGGCCGAGGAGACGGGGGGTAGGAGGGAGCAATGGCTCTTCAACACGTCACCGTCCCTCCGCTCCAACCGGAACGCTTCAAACTGATCTTCGGTGAGGAGGGCTACCGCGACTTCGGCCTCGCGATCGAACGCGCCCGCGACTTCCTCAAAGACCGGGTTATCTGGAACGTCAACTCGACGGCCCGCGGAGGCGGCGTGGCCGAGATGCTGGCATCCCTTCTGTCCTACGCGCGCGGCGCCGACATCGACACTCGCTGGGTCGTGATCTCGGGCCGCCCCGACTTCTTCCGGGTGACCAAGCGGATCCACAACAATCTCCACGGAGCATCCGGTGACGGCGGACCGCTGGGGGCCGAGGAACAGAGGATCTATCAGGAGAACCTCGACTCCAACGCGATCGAGCTCGTCCCTCGCATCTCCGAAGGCGACATCGTGATCCTTCACGATCCGCAGACGGCCGGTCTCGTCTCCAAGGTGAGCGCGACGGGGGCCCAGGTCGTGTGGCGTTGTCACGTCGGTCTCGACACACCCAACGAGACGGCGCGCGCCGCGTGGGATTTCCTCCGACCGAGCATAGAACCTGCCGACGCCTACGTCTTCTCCCGGAAGGCGTTCGCCTGGGAGCGGCTCGACGACCCCAAGATCCATGTCATCCCGCCGTCGATCGATGCGTTCTCGCCCAAGAACCAATATCTCGACGAGACCACCGTCGGAGCGATCCTCACGAAGACCGGTCTCGTTCAAGGGGGCGATGGGGATCCCGTTTTCGTGCGCGGTGATGGGAGCCAGGATCGCGTCGACCGAGCCACCGAGATGTACGGCGCAGGACCGGTCGCGCCGGACGACCGGCTCGTCGTGCAGGTCTCGCGTTGGGATGCACTGAAGGATCCGCTCGGGGTGATGGAGGGATACGCGGAACATGTCGCTCCGGCCACGGATGCGCACCTGGTCTTGGCGGGGCCGTCGGTAGAGGCGGTATCCGACGATCCCGAGGGAGCCCAGGTGCTGGCCGACGCGCGCTCGATGTGGTCCACGTTGCCGGAGGACGTCCGCGCGCGGACGCACCTCGTTTGTCTTCCGATGGACGACCTCGAAGAGAACGCCGCGATCGTGAACGCGCTGCAACGAAGGGCGAACGTGATCGTGCAGAAGAGCCTCGCGGAAGGCTTCGGGTTGACCGTTGCGGAGGGGATGTGGAAGGCGCGTCCCGTCGTGGCGAGCAAGATCGGAGGGATCCAGGACCAGATAGAACACGGGACATCCGGGCTCCTGATCGACGATCCCCACGACCTAAGGCGTTACGGCGAATTGGTCTTGGACCTCCTGAACGACCCTGCCGGAGCCGAGCGGATCGGAGACCAAGCCCAGGCAAGGGTCAAGGGGAACTTCCTCGGCCCCCGGCATCTCATGCAGTACCTCGATCTCTTCGAACAGCTTTCCTAGTCGAAATCCGGGCGCTATCCGTCACTTTCTCGCACCAGAAATCAGCGAGCGAGCGCGCCCTCCAGTTTCAGCAGGAACTCCTTCCGCCACGGCTGCCCCCCGTAGCCGCCGATCGAGCCACTCCCCTGCAGCACCCGGTGACAGGGAACGACGATCGGTATGGGGTTGCGACCGAGAGCGGTCCCCGTCGCACGCGAGGCCCTCGGATTCCCGATCGCCACCGCGAGCTTCCCGTAGGTCGTCGTCTCGCCCCGAGGCACCTCGGCGAGGGCATCGAGCACCCTTCGCCCGAAGTCCGATCGCACCAGAGAGAAGTCGATCGGCAGATCGAACGTTACGTCTTCACCTTCGAAGTACGCGGCCAGGGATCCGCGCGCCGCCTCCGTCTCGCGATGCGAGACGAGTACCCGCGGGCCTACCCCGCGCGCCAGCTTCGCAAGTACCTCGTCGTGCGATTCCTCGGGGAACGCGACCTTGCACAGCCCGTTCTTCGAGAGAGCAACCAGGAGCTCACCGATGGGCGTAACAACGCGGTCGAACACGACGTCGGCAACACCCTCGTCTACCGCCGCCGCGGTGAATCTCTCGAGGAACGAAGGATCTAGCTTCATGTCAGCTCACCTCTCAGTTTCCTTACGGCGCTCGACACGCGCTGGCGCGCAGCTACCTCGGAGCAATCGAGTCGTTGGGCGATGTCCACGTAGGAAAGGTCCTCGACGAAGCGCATATAGAGAACGCTGCGAGGGCCTTCCGGAAGCGCGTGGATCAACGCCTCGAAGCCATCGTTCTCGGGCTGGAACACCGCGCCCTCGTTCGGGTGGAAAACGGAACCCTCCGGCGGAGCGTCCATCGGGATCTCCCGCCGCGCGCGTCCCCCGTGGTCGTAGGCCGTTGTCGTCGTTATCCGATAGAGCCACGCTCGCAGATGGTCGGCGTGATCCAGTCGTGGATAGGAGCGGAGAGCGCGCAGCAGCGCCTCCTGCAAGACGTCTTCGGCGTCGTCCCCTACGAGGCGACGGGCGTGCTTGAGGAGCTCGCCACCGTGCGCCTCGACCAGGGTCCAGAAGGGTGGAAGGTCGGGCGCCGAGGGCCGGCTCTTCATGTCTTGGACTCTCACACATCGTGTAACCGTCTGGCGAGAAGGGTTGTGAGGGGCCCGTGTTTTCCCCAGCCGCCCTGGGTACGCACTAGGATTCCCTGACCTAGGAAGAGGATCAAAACTGAGCTTCCCTATCCCGACGAACACACTGTTCCTTCAAGCCGCCCGAGGGGAGGCGACCGAGCGCACGCCCGTCTGGTTCATGCGTCAGGCGGGACGGAGCCTCCCCGAGTACCGGGCGATCCGAGCCGAACACGAGATGCTCGAGATGTGTAGGGATCCCGAGATCGCCACCGAGGTGACCCTCCAACCCGTTCGCCGACTCGGCGTCGATGCCGCCGTTCTGTTCAGCGACATCGTGATCCAGTTGCAGGGGATGGGCGTCGACCTCGCGATCGAACCGGGGATCGGGCCGGTGATCAAGAACCCGATCACGAGCATGGCCGATGTCGCCGCGCTCGAGCCTCTCGAGCCCGAGCGCGACGTTCCGTTCGTGATCGAGACGATCGAGAATCTCGTCGGGGAGCTCGACGTCCCGCTCATCGGGTTCGCCGGGGCTCCATTCACCCTCGCGAGCTATCTGATCGAAGGCGGACCTTCGAAGGACCACGCCAAGACCAAGGCCTTCATGCATTCACAGCCCGCCACCTTCCGCAGCCTCCTCACGCGGTTGCGGACCTCGGGAGCGATATACCTCGCCGCGCAGGCGGCCGCCGGCGCGAGCGCGCTCCAGGTCTTCGACAGTTGGGCCGGGGCCCTGGCCCCGGCGGATTACGAAGCCCACGTGCTCGAACACATGAGCGCGTTGTTCCACGACCTCGCGGCGACCGGGGTGCCGCGTATCCACTTCGGTGTGGTTACCGGCGAGCTACTCGAGTTGATGAACTCCGCGGGTCCCGATGTCATGGGGATCGATTGGCGCGTCCCGCTGGACAAGGCTCGCGCTCGGCTGCCCGGCGTGCCGCTCCAAGGGAACCTCGACCCGGCGCTCCTGCTGGCACCATGGGACGTCACGGAGCGCGCGGCCGCCGACGTGCTCCGGCGGGGAGGGGGCCGCGGTCACATCTTCAATCTCGGCCACGGAGTGCTTCCCGATACCGATCCCGGTCAACTCCGGCGCTTGGTCGACTTCGTGCAGGCATGGCCTAGCGATGGTGACTCGTAACGGATGAAGGTGTGACGCTCCTTCTGAACGTCGACGTCGCGGTCGTCGGCGGCGGGATAACGGGCCTCACCGCGGCTTACACACTGCGCACCCGTTATCCGGCGAAGAGCGTCGCCTTGCTCGAGGCCTCCGACCGGTTGGGCGGGAAGCTGCACACGCTGTCCTTCGATGGGATCACGATCGAGGCCGGGGCCGATTCGTTCTTGGCGCGCGAGCAACATGTCGTCGATCTCTGCAGCGAACTCGGGATCGCCGACGAGCTGCGCGCGCCGGCCGTGTTCGGCGCGCTCGTGTGGACCGGCGAGGGTCCGCGGCGGCTCCCCCTGGGGACCGTCATGGGCGTACCGGCGTCGCTCGGCGCTGCGCTGCGGGCGCAACCTCTCTCCGCGCGGGGACGACTGCGGGCGCTGGCCGACCTCGTCCTCCCCGGCCCCCTCAGCGGTCCCGACGTTGCGGTAGCGCCGTTCATCCGCAGACGGTTCGGTCGCGAGGTCCTGGAGCGCATGGTGGACCCGATACTCGCGGGGACCCGCGCCGGCGATCCGGAGGAACTGAGCCTCGCCGCCTGCCTCCCCCCCATCGATGGGGCGGCTCGCTCACACCGGCGGGTGATGGCCGGCCTCCGGGGCGCCGCGGGTCCGCCGCCCTTCCTCGCGCCCGAGAGGGGCATGAGCCGATTGGTCGACGCCCTCGCCGGGGCGCTCTCCGGCGCTGAGGTGCTAACGGGCGCCCGCGTCGCCGCGCTGCGAGCCGGCGGGGCGCGGCCCTACCTCTTGGAACTAAGCGACGGCGCGGTCGAAGCGGGAGCCGTCGTTCTGGCCGTGCCGGCGCCGGAGGCCGCGTCGCTGCTGGAGGCTTCGGCGCCGGCGGCGACAGGCGAGTTGCGGGAGGTCGCCCACGCCTCGGTCGCCGCGGTGACCCTGGTCTACCCAGCGGGCGCGCTGGATCTCCCGGCCGGCACCAGTGGGTTCCTGGTGCCCAGCTCGGCAGGGCACCTGCTGGCGGCGGGAACGTGGTGGACCCTCAAGTGGCCGGGGCGAGGCCCCACCGATCGCTTCGTGGTCCGCTGCTTCATCGGACGGGCCGGCGAGGAGCGGGCCCTTGACGATGACGACGACGTCCTGATCCGGGCCGCGGGACGGGATCTAGCTCGCTTCATCGGAACGCGCGCGTCGCCCGCCTCGGGGATGGTCGTCCGCTGGCCGGACGGGCTCCCGCAGTACAACGTCGGTCACGACGAGCGGATCGAAAGGATCGCCGCCGCCCTGCGGCCCCATCCAGGGATCGCGATCGCGGGGGCCGACTACCGGGGGACGGGGATCCCCGACTGCATCCGTCAGGGGGCGGACGCCGCGGTCGCAGTCGCCGGGGCGACGGTAGAGTCGTGGGGGGACGAACGAGAGGACCGAAGATGACCGATGAAACGATCTACGTTGGGTTCCCGGTTTTCAAAGCCGGCCCGGCCCCCGCGGGCTCTGATCCCGACGTCCAAGCCAAAGAGGTCTCCGCGCTGTTCGACGAGTGGAGCGACAGCGTCGAGGTGAGGGGCTCCTATTCGACGGCCGGGTTCCGGGCCGATGCCGACCTCATGTTCTGGTGGGTGGCCCGTTCGGCCGATGCACTCCAGGACCTCACCATCGCGTTCCGTCGCACCGAGCTCGGCCACAGACTGGAGCCGACGGCCCAGTTCATGGGTCTCGTCCGTCCCGCCGAGTTCACTCCCGATCATCAGCCGGCGTTCGTGAAGGGCAAGGAACCCAAGCCCTATCTCTGCATCTATCCCTTCGTCCGGACGCCGGAGTGGTATCTCCTCGACCCCCAGGAGCGCGGTCGATTGCTCCGCGAGCATGGCGAGCTCGGCCGGCAGTTCCCCGACGTGTGGGCGAACACAACCAGCGCCTTCGGCCTCGGCGACTGGGAGTGGATCCTCGCCTTCGAAGCCGACGGGCCCGACCGCCTCGTCGACCTCATCCGCGCCCTCAGGAATACCGCCGCGAGGCGCTACACGAAGGTGGAGATACCCTTCTTCACAGGGATCAGGAAAGACATCCTAGGGGTCGTCGGCGACCTCTCCTAGATCCCTAAGTTCGGCGCCCCTTTACCCTTAGCGGGTTGAGGGGTAAGAGATATCAGCCAGTTTCCAACCATCGGAGGTGCAACTCACATGCGACGCTTGCTTGCCTCCCTGCTCGCCGCCGGCCTCGTGCTCGGCGCCTGCGGGGGAGACAGTGGTGGCGACGGACCGGACCCGGCCGAGGATCCCAAAGGTGCGCTGACCAGCGCCTTCGAGAACCTCGGCGAGTGGGCCGGCGTCGACGCGACCCTTTCGCTCGACACGGAGGCCGACGACCTCGTCGCCGTCAGCGAGGGAGATCTGACCGAGGAACAGGCCGACACGATCGTCAACTCCGCGGTCAACCTCAAGGCCGTCGGGGCGGACAACCCCGAGGACGCCCAGGTCGAGTTCGTCCTCGACATCGACGGGTCGCTCGCCGAGATGCGCGTCCTCAACAACGTGATCTACGCCCGAGCCGACGTCCGCGACCTCGTCGACAAGTTCGGCGGGGACCAGGCGGAGGTGGATGCTGCGGTCCAGCAGATGTCGGGTCAGTTCGATTTCATCCAGCCGCTCGTCGATGGTGAGTGGGTCGGCTTCGAGGGGGCCGAGCAGTTGACCCAGCAGTTCGGGGCCCCATCTCCGGACGCGGAACTCCAACAGCGGCTGACGAACGACCTCGCGCAGGCCGTGGAGGACAACTCGACGGTGACCGAGGAAGGGTCCGATGACGCCGGGACCCACCTCGTTGCGAACCTGCAGATCAAGCCGCTCTACGAGGCGCTTCAGGAGAGCTTCGCCGGCCTATCGCAGGTCCCCGGCACCGACCTTCCCTCGTCCGCGGAGGTTCCCGACGAGGAGATCGCCGTGGACTTCTGGGTCGACGACGGCAACCTCACCCAGATCGGGTTCGATTTCATGCAGGTCGCCGAACTAGAGGACAGCTCGGAGATCCCCGAGGGCGTCGACCAGCTCGGGATCCTCCTCGAGCTCGCCGAGTTCGACGACTCGATCGAGGAGCCCGACGCGGCGACGACCGTGAACCTGCAGGAGCTGATGGGCGGCCTGATGGGCGGCCTCGGAGGCACCGAAACTGGTGGCTCCTCCTCCGAAGAGGTTGAGCTGGGCGAGGACATCTGCGAGCAGCTCGCCGAGCAGCCGCCCGAGGTGCAGCAGCAGTTCGTCGAGCAGTGCCCCGAGTTCGCGCAGTAAGAACCCATAAGCCGCCAACTTCTCCTCCAGCTCTAGACCACGTCAAAGGATGCAGGAGAAGTTGGCGGGCGGGCGCGCTAGGTTCTAAGGAGATGGACTAGACAGAGGAGCTGATCGCGGTGTCCGAGCGTGACCCCTTCGGGGCCAGGAAGAAGCTAGATGGTGTCGGCGGATCGCTGGACCTCTACCGGCTCGACGTACTTCAGGAGCAAGGTCTGGCAGAGCTGGACCTCATCCCGGTCACCGTGAAGGTGTTCCTCGAGAACCTCCTGCGTTCGGCCGGCTCGAAGTTCGCGTCGGAGGACGACGTGGCGCTCCTCGCCCACTGGGGACGCAAGCCCCTGGAGGATCGCGAGTTCGCGTTCGTCCCCTCTCGGGTGATCCTGCAGGACTTCACCGGCGTTCCCGCGGTCGTGGACCTCGCCGCGATGCGGGCGGCGATGGAACGCGAGGGCGGCGACCCGTCGAAGGTCGACCCACTTTCGCCGGTCGACCTGGTGATCGATCACTCCGTTCAGGTG
>JBOGXG010000126.1:0-2410 GCA_050694195.1 Actinomycetota bacterium
CTGCGGCTCGGTGACGGCGAGCGCACCGAACTTCGGCTCCTCCGACTGGTCACCGAAAACGTCGTCGAGGAAGCGCTTCTTCTGTTCTGGGGTCCCCGATGCCACGATCGAGGGGGCAGCGAGTCCGGGCCCGGGGATGTTGAGTAGCACTGCGGGATCGCCCCACGCAAGTTCCTCCGAGCCGACGACCGCGATCATGCTGCCGATCGCCTTGCGGGCACCGCCCTCTCCACTCTCCTCGGGCATGATCGACGCGCGGTTCCCGGTGAAGGTCGCCAGTTTCTTGATCGTCTCGATCGGTAGGACGGCCTTCTCGTCTGCCTCGCGCGCGAGGGGCCTCAACTGCTCCTCCGCGAACGCATGGACGAAATCGCGGATACCCGCAACCGTGGGATCTAGGTCGAAATCGATAGCCATCTCTGCTAGCTCCTTAAGCGGACGCGAAGACGCTGCGCGACACCATCACGTCGCCCAGAACGTCGGGGGCATCGAACACCGAGAGGGTCACGGCGTCGCGGAACCACTTCTCCACGGGATGATCCCGGATGTACCCATGACCTCCGAGCACTTGCACCCCGTCGTCACCGCAAAGGACGGCGGTGCCGAGTGCTTGACCGGTTGCCTCGGCAACGTCGGCCAACGTCGCTTCGCCGCGGTCAACCTTCCAAGCAGCGCGCCACAGGCTGACCCGCGCGGCGTCCACCTCGATCGCCATGTCGGCGATCTTGAAAGAGATCCCTTGGAAGGCGCCTATCGGCTTCCCGAACGCCTCTCTCTCCGTTGCGTACTTCGCCGCGTACTCGAGCGAGGCGCGGGCGCATCCGACGGCGATCGCACCGGTCGCGAGCTTGGACCACAGGAGGGCCTGCTCGAGGCCATCGCCGGCGAGGGGATCGCCGGCGCCGTCGAACCGAACCACGTACGTGGGTGCCGCCTCCAGCCCCAGCTTGTCTTCCGGCTTGACGACGTCGTAGGTGCCGCCATCGACGACCGCGGCCGAAAGACCCGACGCGTCGCGGCCCACGACCACACCGAAGGCTGCGTCGGACGCGTTCAGGACTCCGTACTTGTCGCCGGCGACCTTCTCGCCGTCCACACGGGTGTCGAGCGACTCGAGATCTCCCCCGGCGACCTTCTCCGCGATCGCCACGAAGGTCCGCGGCGGGTCCGTGGACGCGAAGTGCGGTAGGTACTTCGACTTCTGCTCGTCGGTGCCGGCCGCGGCGATCATCAGCGCGGCCAGGCCGGAGCCGAGCATGTGTTGTGCGATCCCGGGGTCGCCCCAGGCGAGTTCCTCGGCGGCGATGCAATAGGTAACGGCATCGAACGTGCCTCCGCCGCCGAAGCGTTCCTCGACTGGGGCGGTCACGCCGATCTCGTGTACCCGGCGCGCCACGTCGTCCGCCGTCCGACCGGCGGATTCGGAGGCGCGCGCGGCGGGACGCAGCACCTCTCTGGAGAATTCCTCGAGGGTTTCTTTGAGAGCCTGTTGCTCCTCGGTCGGCGACAGATCGAATGACACCAGCGGGGCCTCCTCGGTGAAGGGATCGAGGTCAAGTCGGGGCGGCCGGGTGGGTCCGGGACCCTGACTTGACTCCCTGGTCAAGTTTCCGGCGGCCAGTATATCCAGCCCTTCTCGGCCCCCAAAAAGCACACAGAATGTGCGTCATAACCGCCTCCGCTGTGGTCTTATAGCGGTACGTGAGAAAGGAGGTGGTCCAGACTTGTTACCTAGTTTCGACGGACCTCACGAGGTGAGCGGCTGCTAGTGGCCTAGCCTTATAGAAAGTGGGTTCTGGCCACCTCCGAGGGAGGCCACCGGCAGAATCCAAACCGTTTCACCGACGTCACTTCGTCTCGGGATTGGTCCCCCGGGCTTCCGCGGAAGAAGTACGAAGGGCGACAAGATGAAACGAAGGAGCGGCGCAGGAGATCTCCTGCGCCGCTCTCCGTTTCCTAGTCGAAATCCGGGCGCTATGACTTACTTTCCCGCACTGAAAGCGCGCCTACTCGAGCAGTTCCCGGAACGCGGCTTCGTCGAGGATCTCGATCCCCAGCGATTCGGCCTTCGCGAGCTTGGAGCCGGGATTCTCGCCGACCACTACGCCGGTCGTCTTCTTCGACACGCTGGAGGCGACCTTCCCTCCCCGGTCCTCGATGGCGGCGGCGGCCTCGTCGCGGGTGAAGTCGTCGAGCGTCCCCGTGATCACGAAGGTCTGACCGTCGAGCGGACCTCCGGCCTTCTTGGGGGCCTCGCGCGGATCCACTCCGGCCCCCTTCAGGCGATCGATCACCTCTAGGTTCCTTTCCTGCTCGAAGAAGTTGCTGACGGAACGAGCGATGACCGGCCCGATGCCTTCGATATCCAACAGGTTCTCTTCGCTCATCTCCCGAAGATGATCGAGTGACC
>JBOGXG010000127.1:0-12439 GCA_050694195.1 Actinomycetota bacterium
TCGGGCGAGTGGGTCATCAACGGCTCGAAAGCGTTCATCACGAACTCCGGCACTTCGATCACAGAATTCGTGACGGTCACCGCGCTGACCGATCAGCAGAACGGGAAGAAGGAGATCTCGGCGATCATCGTCCCGAACGCGACCGCCGGGTTCGAGGTCGGGCGGGCTTACCGCAAGATGGGTTGGCACCACTCCGACACGCACGAACTCTCCTTCACCGATGTTCGCGTCCCGGAGGAGAACCTCCTGGGGGAACGCGGCGCCGGCTTCAAGAACTTCCTCCAGATCCTCGACGACGGGCGGATCGCGATCGCGGCACTTGCGGTCGGCCTCGCTCAGGGATGCATCGACGAGTGCCTCAACTACGTCAACGAGCGCACCGCGTTCGGTCAAACGATCGGGAAGTTCCAGGCGATCCAGTTCAAGGTTGCAGACATGGAGATGAAGACTGAGGTCGCTCGCCAGGCTTACTACCGGGCGGCGTGGCTGGCGCAGAGCGGCAGGCCCTACAAGAAGGAAGCCGCGATCGCGAAGCTCTACGCGTCGGAGATCGCCGTCGACGTGGCGCGCGAGGCCGTCCAGATCCATGGGGGCTACGGCTACGTCGAGGAGTTCCCGGTCTGCAGACACTTCCGCGATTCGAAGATCCTCGAGATCGGTGAGGGGACGTCAGAGGTGATGCGCATCCTGATCGCCCGCGAGCTGGGGATCGCTTGACGAAGCAAACCGCATACTCAGAGCCGGTGCTGGTCAAGCGGCGGGATGCGCTCGACCAGATCGTCGATGAGAGCCGTGACGGGGGCCTCGTCGCGATCGACACCGAGTTCATGCGGGAGAAGACGTATCGGGCCCGGCTCTGTCTCGTCCAGGTGGCGACCAGGAACAACCTGTACATCATCGATCCACTCGATGTTCCGGATCTGAAACCGGTTGCCGAACTGTTGCCCGACCCTGAGGTCGAACTCATCGTGCACGCCGGTAGGCAGGACTTCGAGATCTTCTTCGAGCGTTACGGGACGCTTCCCAAGCGGATGTTCGACGTCCAACTGGCGGCGGGGTTCGCAGGGTTCGGGGCCTCGCTTCCCTACGGACGTCTGGTGGAATCCATCACGGGTACCACGCTGACGAAGGGCGAGTCCTACACGGATTGGTGCCGTCGGCCCCTCACGGCCGCGCAGATGACCTATGCCGCCGACGACGTGCGATACCTGCCGGTCGTTCGCGATGTGCTGAGGGACAAGCTCTCGGCCGCCGGTCGTCTCGGATGGGTCGAGGATGAGATGTCCATGCTCGAGGATCCCGGGCTCTATGCCACCGATGCGGCCGAGGTGTGGAGGCGCGTCTCGGGACGAGGAAAGATGTCCGGCAAGCAGACGGCGATCCTTCGCGAACTGGCTCGCTGGCGGGAGGAGACGGCCAGCAGGCGCGACATCCCGAGAGGTTGGGTCGTGAAGGACCAGACGCTGCTCGAGATCGCGCGGCGCGGCCCCCGTTCCGTCGCCGAGCTCAAGAACATCAGGGGGTTCCCGGCGAAGGAATCGGACCGCTCCGGGCGAGAGATCCTCGCCGCGGTCGAGACGGGACGGGCGAGCGAGCCGCTGGGTTCGGCGGAGGGACCCTCCCGAACCGCGCAGGTGCGTGCGCGTACGCTGTCGGGACTCGCCGATGCGATAGTGCGTTCCAGGGCGGACGCCGCCGGTGTCGCGACCGAGCTCGTCTCGACGAGAGGTGAGCTGGAGTCGTTCCTCGCGGATCTCTTCGACGGGGGCGCCGATGAGCGCCGGCACCGGCTCCTCCGAGGTTGGCGACGGGAGTTAGCGGGGGAGGCGGTCATGGACCTCGCCGGGGGCCGGATCGCGGTGCGCTCGATCGACCGGTCTCCGTACATCGAAGAGGTTCCACTGAAGGACTGATGATGACGAACGAGCAACCTGCACGTGAGGGAGCATCTCTCTAAGGGAAGTGGGTCGGATATGCCGGACGAAGAAGAACGGATAGCGCTGTTCCTCGATTTCGAGAACCTAGCGATCGGGGCCACTGAGCGGGGGGTCACCTTCGACATCGCGGTGGTCCTGGATGCGCTGGCGGAGCGCGGGCGCGTCGTGGCGCGCCGTGCTTATGCCGACTGGAACCTCTTCGCGGAGCACCGGCAAGGACTCGTCGCCCACCGCATCGAGATGATCGAGATCCCTCAGCGGACCGGGATGGTGCGGAAGAACGCCGCGGACATCAAGCTCGCCGTCGACGCGATGGAGATGATGTTCACGCGCGACTTCATCACCACCTTCGTGATCGCGTCGGGGGACTCCGACTTCACTCCACTGGTTCTCAAACTTCGCGAGCTCAACCGGCGCGTGATCGGCGTTGGCGTGGAGGGATCCACGTCGGAGTTGCTGCCGGGGGCATGCGACGAGTTCCTGTTCTACGAGCGCCTCGCCGGTATCTCCTCGGACAGCTCGACGGGACGGAGGAAGCGCAAGAGGGGCCAGGTCGAGGACCAGGAAGAGTCGTCATCGGACCTCGCCGAGGTGGCGCGGCTGACGACCAGGACGCTGAGTGGATTGCAGCGATCACTCGACGGCTCGGTACTGTCCTCGATGATCAAGCGGTCCCTGCTCCGCAAGGATCCGACGTTCTCGGAAGGGGACTACGGGTTCCGTACGTGGAGCGAGCTCATGCGCCATCTCGAGTCGAAAGGTGTGATCGAGCTTCGGTCGAGCGACGCGCAAGGGGATCCGATCGTCGACTTCCCCTCCAACGGAGGAGGACAAGGGCGAGCGTTCGAGTTACTTCGCGACACCGTCGTCGACCTTCAGAAGAGGGGCGGCTCCCCCCCACTTTCGGGACTGAAGAACGAGCTTCGCAAGCGACTGCCCGGCTTCAGCGAGAAGGACTTCGGGTACGGAGGTTTCCTCCAGTTCGTCAAGGCCGCCAGCGCGCAGGGCCTGGTCGAGATGGAGTGGGACGACTCCGCCGACGACTACGTGCTGACGGCCCCCTAACGCGAAGTTTTCCTCTCAGACGATGATCATCCGCGTTCTGATGGAGAACTTCGCTGGGTTGCGGCGTGACTTAGCGGAGCCAGGTCCTGACTATCGCCTTGCTGAAGCCCCACGCGTAGCGGACGGTGGCGGGCTTCTTGCTGGTTCCCGAGGCGCGTCGGCGGAGGGTGATCGGCACCTCGACCACGCGAAAACCCTTGCGAGCGGCGTCGAGGATCACCTCCGAGACGTAGAACTGATCCTGTTTGAGATCGAGTCGCCGCAGCGTTTCTGCCGTCATCGCGCGGTAGCCGGTCGATGGATCCGTGATCTCGGTGCGCGATAAGGCGCTGAGGAGACGAGCGAACACCTTCACGCCGAGAGACCGAGCTTCCGACTCGCGCTCGAACGAACCGAGAACGCGCGAACCCTGCACCATGTCGGCCTCATCGAGGAGCAAGGGTTCGACCAGACGTTCCATCTCCTTGGGATCGTGCTGACCGTCGGCGTCTATGGTCACCGCGACGCGCGCCCCGCAACGGAGGGCCGTTTCGTAGCCCAATCGGACGGCGGCACCCGACCCGCGACGCAGATCCCGTCGGATGACCGCGGCCCCGAGCTTCCTTGCGATCTCCTCGGTTGCATCGGTACATCCATCGGCGATGACTATCGGGACGACGGGTAGCCCGAGGACGTCGCCGGGCATCTGCCCCAATACCGCGGGAAGGTTCTCGGCCTCGTTATGTGCCGGGATAACGACCGCGCACGAGTTCGCCGCCGGCTCCCAACCCGAATCTTGAAGCCGTCGGAGAGCGAGATAGTCGACGAGGTCGCCCACCTCGTTCGACAACTGGTCGTCGCGCGCGAGGCCCCGGAAGAGTAGCCCGAAGGTGAGCACGTTGGAGATGACGAGGAGGCCGATGATCCGTCGTTCCTGTCCCGGTTCGAACCCCAATGCGGACAGCACGGGATCGAGCAGGTTCGGCGCAGCCGCAGCCACCCCGAGTCCGGCAACGACGATCCCGACGACGAGTAACTCGCCGCGTCTCAGTTGGCCGTTCCGGTAGCGGCGCAGCGCGTAAAGGGCTAGCAACGCCGCCACGGCGGCACCGAAGATCCTTAGACCCAAGCTGTGACCTCCCATTCCGCCTACCGGGGCTTCGGTCGCCCGATGAAGGTAGCACGGGTCCACATCCGGACGTCGAAGATCACATCGGATGCTTTTGCCCCGGTTGAGTCCCATTCCCCGGGCCGCGGTGCTCTGCTAGCGTCGATCCATGCGCGCAACGAGAGCGCTCCTCACTCTTATCTTCCTCGCGATCCTGCCCTTGCCCGCGCCGGCGAGCGGCGGTCCCCAAGGCGCGAGCTTGACGGAGGGTTGCAAGGAGAAGTCGTGGGGCTACCGCTGTTTCTACGGCCCCTATGACGCCACCTACGACCCGGACGAGGAGCACAACGAGTACGGCTTGATCCCCGCTCCTCCCGAAGCCGGCTACATCACGTCGATGCACGCGACCCTCGTCGACGAGGAGGGGGACCACGTCGGCCGCCATGAGGCGCATCTCCACCACGTCGTGTTCGCGAACCCGAACAGGTCGAACCTGATGTGCCCTGGGTTTCCGGCAGACACCTTCTTCGCCTCCGGCAAGGAGCGGACGAAGATGCAACTGCCGGACGGCTACGGCTACTTCTGGGACGCCGGATCGCCACCGGGTTATCCCGGGTACCCGCCGACGTGGGGCATCGTCCACCACGTCATGACGATGCACGAGGGGCACTCGACCGAGGTCTTCGTGCGGCTGGATCTCGGCTTCGACGCGGTGGATGAGGGGAGCTTGATCGATGTGACTCCGGTCTGGCTCGACGTCATGGGTTGCGCTGGGGATCCTGTGTTCGACGTTCGTAAGGGCTCGGGAACGAAGGGCGTCTACGAACGGAGTCTCGAGATGACCGTTCCGGCGGGCGGGCGGTTCGTCGCTTTGGGGGGACACCTGCACGACGGAGGTTTGAAGCTTCGCCTCGACGATATGACCAGCGGAGAGAAGTTATGGGTCTCGCGCGCCACCTACGGACCTGCGAACCGTGGATGGGACCTGCGCAGGATGTCCTCATTCTCCGGGATCCCGGGATCCGAGGTCGCCGAAGGCGATCGGGTGAAGCTGACCGCGTACTACGACAGCACTCACAGATGGAAGAAGGTCATGGGGATCATGGTGGGAGCGCTGGCTCCCTCCGAGTAGCAGCCGCGAGATCTCCTTCGTTAACGCCACCGAACGGACTACGGCCGTTCCCCATCGGGAGTTATCGATAGACGCTCGAGGCACGTTACCGTGGTCGGCGCTGAACGACCCTTCATCCGGCCCAAGGAGGAGACCCTTTGTCTAAGCGCGTGCTGATCGTGGTTGCGTTCGCGCTCGCCGTCGCGGTACCGGCCTACCTTCTAGCGCGCCCCGAGACGGGGGTTCCGGAAGGCGCGCCGACCGAGGATGCGATGGCAACCAGTCTGGGCGCGCCGATCATGGAGCATCTGGTGCGAGGGCACGTGGCGGGCCGCTCGGGCGAATTGATGCTTGTCCCGAAGCCGCACAACTTCCTCCTGGGTGAGTGGGACCTCACGACGCTGGGCACCGACACGCCGACCCTTTCGACTTCGCATCCCAATCCGTGGAACTACCTCACGCGCGTGCCGATCGTTCTCTACGGGCCCGGCTATCTCGAGGAGCAGGGGGTGGCGGAGGAGAGGGAGGTCGATATCGCCGACCTCGCGCCGACGTTCGCAGAGATGCTCGGCATGGACGGTCTCGAGTTCGACGGCGAACCCCTGATCTCTGCACCCGCCGGGCGGAGGCCCAAGGTGATCTTCACGGTCGTGATCGACGGCGGCGGTTGGAACGTGCTTCAGGAGCACGTCGATTCATGGCCGAACATCGAGCGGGTCATGGATTCAGGCCTCACCTATACGAATGCCACGATCGGATCGGCTCCTTCTATCACCGGCGCACTGCACGCAACCTTCGGAACCGGCGTCTATCCCGACAAGCACGGGATCCCCGGGAACCAGATGAGGGGCCCCGACGGCGAGAACACGGACACCTGGCTCCAGAACGCCGACCCGCGCTACCTGCAGGTGCCGACCGTCGCCGAGCTGTGGGACGAACAGAACGGCAACGAGCCAACGGTTGCAACTGTCTCCTACGAGGGATGGCACCTGGGGATGATCGGTGCCGGCGCCGGTCGCGAGGGGGGTGACAAGGACGTCGCCGTGCTGTGGGAGGCAGAAACGGACGAGTGGTGGATCAATGAGGACTTCTACGAACTTCCCCCATACCTCCAGTCGACCGACCTTGCGACGCTAGAGGGGTACGAGGAGGCACTCGACGAGCGCGATGGGCTGGCCGACGGAACGTGGTTCGGTCACACGCTCGAGCAGTTGCAGGAGCCGCTGGTCCGCCCGGGGACCCCTGCCTTCGTACGCTTCACGGGGGACGCCGTGGTGGACGTCATGCAGAACGAAGGTGTGGGCGACGACGCCATTACCGACATCGTGTGGATCGAGATGAAGATGCCGGACTATGCCGGGCACGCGTGGAACGTCGAAGGTCCCGAGCAGGCCGACGTCTTGCGCGAGACCGACCGGCAGATAGGGCGCTTCCTCGAGGAGCTCGACGAGACCGTGGGGCGTGGGGAATACGTCTTCGCTCTGAGCGCGGACCACGGGCAGCAGCCACTCCCCGATCTGCACGGGGGATGGCGGATCAACAACAGGGAACTGCAGCGTGATATCGAGGCGCGTTTCGGCAACATCGTTGAGAAGGTGACGCCGGTAGACGTCTACTTCGATCGCGAGCGCATCGAAGACGAAGATGTGTCGATCGACGACGTCGCCCGGTTCGTCGGGACGTACACGATCGGCGAGAACATCCCCGACGGCGCGGAAGGGGCGGAGCGGGTTCCCGACGATCGCCTCGAGGAGATCCTCTTCGCCGGTGCCTTCTCCACCGACTACCTCACGTCGTTGACCGCGGACGAAGTGGCCGCCTTCGGCGAGGGCGACTACCCGGAGGGCGATTTCACGATCGGCGACGATTGAGTGGTTCCTCGGAGAGATAGGGTCGCAACGACATGGGCATGCTGAAGCGCGGGTTCGCGCTCATCTTCAAACGCCGCGACTTCGGCCTCTTGATGGCGACCCAGTACGCGGCTCAGGCCGGTGATGGGATCGTTCAGGCAGCTCTCGCCAAGCTGATCGTGTTCGGCGGCCAGGAGGGTTTCGATCTCGAGGGGGCCAAGAGCCCGGACGAGCTGCTCCGTATCGCGCTCTACATCTTCGTCCCGTACACGATCGTTAGTCCTTTCCTTGGCGTCGTCATAGACAGATGGGATCGACGACGGCTTCTGTTCGTCGCGAACGGGCTCCGCGCGGCTGTGATCGGACTCGTCGCGCTCGCCGGGTCGTCCGACATCGGCGACGCGCCGCTCTTCCTGGCGTTCCTCTTGACGCTCGCATCGACGAGGTTGGTGCTGGCAACGAAGAGCGCGGCGCTCCCGGCGACCCTCGACGGGGAGTCGTTGGTAGAGGCGAACGCGGTCTCCCAGCTCGGAGGAGCGATCTTCCAGCTCGGCGGCGCGGGAGCCGCCCTGCTCGCGGCGGATCTCATCGACACCGACCCGATCGTTCTGGTGGGAGCCCTTGTCTATGCCGCGGGAGCCATGAGCGCGCTCTTGATCCGTAAGGCCGGCGAGCCTCGGCGACAGAGGACCTCCTTGGGCGGGGAGGCCGCCCGCGTCGTGGCCAACATCGTCGCCGGCCTGCGGGAGGTGTCTCGCACCCCCGCCGCGGCGGCTTCGATCACCACCTACTTCTGGTTGCGACTGCTGTGGAGCTTCACGATCGTCGGGATCGGTTTCCAGGCCCGGGAGCTACTCGCCGACGATGATCTCCAGGTCCTCCTCGTCACCGGAGGAGCCGGGGCCGTGGGGGCCGGGCTCGGTTTCGTCCTTGCTCGCGCCCTGCACGATCGGGTGAAGACGACCGCGCTCCTCGTTATCTCGGCGTCGGCGATCGCCGGTGGAGCGACGGCGGTCCTCGGCCCCCTCACGATCGAGCTCGCGCTGGCCGTGCTCACCTTCTGTCTCGGTTTCGGCTTCTTCCTCGGGAAGATCTCACTCGACACGATGGTTCAGGAGTCGCTCGGGGACGACTTCCGGGGACGCGCCTTCTCGCTCTACGACATCGCCTACAACCTCGCATGGGTGATCGCCGCGGGAGCGATGAAGGTCGCCTGGACCGACGGCCGAGAGGGGCTCCTGATATCGGCCATGGGTCTGGTGTTCCTCGCCGGTCTGGTGCTGATCGGTCTCTGGTATCGGCAGGCCGGTCTGTTAGGCGGGACGATCCGGGCCGAGGCTGAGGTTCACCGACGGGCGTGAGGTCGTTACGACCCCTCCATCGGGGTGTCGTCGTGATCGTGGCGACCGTCATCACGCTCCTGGTTGCGAGCGCCGTCATCCTCCGGATCGTGGGTGAGGGCGACGAACCCCCCTCGTTCCGAGCGCAAGCGTGTGGCCTCGGCGAGGGGTGGTTGGAGCTGACGCGACGGGGTTACTACGAGCCGCGCTCCGGACAGATCGCCCTTATCCCCCATCAGCCGGCGTACATGGCGAGCGGCGGCGGCGGTTGGAGTCACTCTGGACCGTGGTCTTACCTGCAGAGTGTGCCGCTCGTCTTCTACGGACCGGGCCTGATCCCGAAGGTTGGGAACGTCGACCGTCCCGCCACCCTCGCCGATATCGCTCCCACGTTGGCGACGCTGATGAAAGGGTCCCTGCCCGACGCCGACGGGTCACCTCTCAGCGAGGTCGCCGGGCTCGACGCGAAGGCGTTGACGAGCGAACCCCCTCGTCTGATCCTCACGATCGTGTGGGACGGGGGAGGGTGGAACGTCCTGGAGCAGTGGCCCGGGGACTGGGCCAACCTTCTCGGGATGATGGAGGACGGCGTCTCTTTCACGCGCGCGAGCGATGGATCCTCGCCTTCGGTGACGCCCGCGGTGCATACGACGTTGGGCACGGGTGTGTGGCCGTCGAAGCATGGGATCACCGGCGTGCCGGTGCGGGATGAGGACGGCGAGGTGGTGGATTCGTTCCTGAAAGGGGAGTCGTCGCGCTTCATCGAGACGACGACGCTCGCCGAGCGATGGGACGAACAAACGGGTAACACTGCGAAGATCGGCATGGTCGGCTACGAGCCGTGGCACCTCGGGATGATCGGGAAGGGCGTGGAGCGAGCCGGCGGCGACAAGGACGATGCGGTGTGGTTGAACGTCGAGACGAATGAGTGGATCACGAACCCGGACCACTATCGCCTTCCTCCGGCGATCGCGAACACCGGTGGTCTGGCCGACGATCTCGAGGAGCTAGACGCCGAGGACGGGCGCGTCGACGGCTCCTGGAACGACAACGACATCCTCGACCAAAGAGCGAGATGGGAGGAGACCCCGGCGTTCATCCGCTACCACGGCCGTGCACTCATGAATCTCATCGAGGACGAGGGTTATGGAGCGGACGACACGACCGACCTGTTGTTCACGAACTTCAAGCAGATAGATCGCGTCGGTCATTACTTCAACATGGCGAGCGAGGAAGTGAACGAATCCCTGCTTGTGTCGGACGAGATCCTCGGTGACATCCTCGAGTTCCTAGACGACGAGGTAGGACGCGGACGCTACGTGGTGGTTCTGACCGCCGATCACGGTCAACAGCCCGACGCCGCCGATGTGGATGGGTACGGTATCGATCCGAACGAGGTGAAACGCGACATCGATGCCGAGTTCGGCCCCATCACCCGTGCGGTGTGGCCGACCGAGGTCTTCCTCCTGGACGACGCGATGGACGCGGAGGGCGTGGATGCCGCCGACGTTGCCAGGTTCCTCGCCGACTACCGGCTGGAGGACAACGAGCCCGGCGACGCGTTCACCGGCTCGTTCGACCCCTCCGATCGTCTCTTCGACCTGGCCATCCCCTCGGCCATGCTCCCCACCTTGACGTGCTGAGAGGCGGCCGACGACCTCGTCCGGGGTTAGGATGCTGCGACCGATGGCTACCTCTACTTTGACTAAGCGCGCCCAGGCCGGGCCCGGCGCGTCTCCACGCCCACTGGACCGCTGGTTCGGGCACCCACTCGCCTATCTGCTGACGACCCTGATCCTTCTAGCCCTCTTCGGCGGGACCTTCCTCGCGAATCCCGACAGGGTGGCCCCGACGAGAGACCCCGCCTACTACACCTGGCGCACGGAGGCGCTGCTCTCGGAGCCGCCCGAGGTGCTGCTGGAGGTCGAGGGCCCCGCGATCGAGGGTTCCTCGGGGATGTTCGAGGGCGGCTACCGCGTCACGGCTCCCATCCTCGGCGGGTTCCTGAGGCAGGTGGCAGACGTCGCGCCGTTACGGATGACGGTCGTCGTGATGGCGATCCTCCCGGTCCTCGTCGCGCTTCTGCTCGCCGGGTTCGCGTACCGGCAGCGGCGCGACCCCTTGATATTCCACGGTGTAGCGCTTGGAGCAGGGAGCCTCCTTCTAACCGCACCCTTCGTCGGCTATCTCGACAACGTTCTCTGTCTCGTCTTCCTCGCCGCCTCCCTCCATCTGCTGCCGGGCACCCGAACGTCGTGGCCCGCGCGCTTCGGTTTCGGCGCTCTGCTGCTCGCCGGGGGACTCACCCACCCGACGACCGTGGCGATCTTCTTCGTCGTTCTCGGAGCGATGGCGGCGGTGCGCCTGGTATCCCGTCGGTTCGACCTCAGATCGGTGGTGGCGGACGACGGCCCGATGCTGATCACCGCGTTCGCCTCCGTCGTAGTGACCTACCTGATCTGGAAGATAGGTGTGTGGGGGCCGAGCGCGGGCCTCGGCGACTCCGCCCTTCCGCCCCCGTACGGGAGCGACTTCTTCGTGGACAGGATGGTCCTCTGGATCGAGGGGATGCGACCGGTACTGAACGTGCCACTGTTCCTAGTGGGAGCCGCGGCCCTCCTCGCCGCGGGTCGGCGTGCTGCCGAAGACGAACTGGCCCGGGTGTCGATCGTGTGGCTCGCTCCTCTCGCCGGTCTGTTCGGCTTCATCGCCGGACTCACCTATCCCTATTACCGCTTCTTCAACACCACTCTCTCCTGGATCCTCCTCGTCGGTCTCGGCGTCTACTTCGCGACCGGATACCTGCTGGAGATCGCGCGCCGGGGCGGAGCCTCGCGCCTCGCGCTGCTTGGGATCGTCGCGCTCGGAGTGATCGTCGCGACGAACTACACCAAGGGCTTCGAGATCTCGGGGTGGAACGATCCCGATCGAGGATGGATCTCGGATGGCCAGCGAGCCGATCTCGACGCGCTCAGAGAAGAGCTTTCGAAGGTCGATGAGGACACGCCGGTGGTCTTCGTGATCGACGACGAGCCGTCCCAGCCCTTCCAGATCTACGGCTTCTCGAAGTTGAGCGGGAACACTTCGCGCTACGGGATGCCGCACGGACAGATCGACAGAGCTCACTTCTTCCTCGGCTCACTGGACGACTACCTGGCGGGCCGGCCGACGCTTTCAGGGGAGGAGACTTACGACAAGGTCTCTACCGCCTCACTGGAGGAGGCGCAGGCCGGGATCGCCGCGTCGGACAAGGAACCGATCACCGTTCTGGCGGAGGCATTCAATGCGAAGGGCGCCAACGCCGAGGCGTTCGAGACGGGATCGGCCCCCGAGACGGCCGGGGATGGCGAGGCCGTCTGGTTCGTCGCCGACGGAGAGGTCGTCAAGGCCGGAGCCGAGACCCCGGCCATCGATCGCCTGCCGGAGGACGAGCCGCGCAGCGGTTTCGTGCACGTCCTCCTGTTCCTCGTCGGCTGCGCCGTGCTCCTGATCCCCGGCTTCCTCGCGCTGCGATGGATGCAGCCGGGCGCCACGTTGCCGGAAGCCCTCGGCCTTGTACCGGCGCTGGCGATGACCGTGCTTTCTTTGGTGGGGCTCGTGGTGCTGGCCGTGTTCTCGGTGGAGTTCTCGCTCGGGATGGCCGTGCTGTGCCTGGCGGTCGCGATCGGGATCACCGGCGTCGGCGCCGCGATGGCGAGGCGTTCGTCCCGAACGGACGCCGCGCCGGCCACCTAGCCGCCGCGCATGACGAAGCTGGACGAACGATCGAGTCCTAAGAGGAACCTCATCGAGCGCCTGCCGACCACCGCGCAGGAGGGAGCCGCGAAGCTCCTTTGGATGGTGGCGCTGGGGGCCCTGGCCGTTGGTCTGGTGTCGTGGGGTTTCGACACGTTGCAGTCGACGGTCATCGCGTTGTGGGCATTCACCGTTGCCGCGGTCGCGATAGCGCTCGTCCTGCCGCTTCCGTACGCATTCGTGTCGCCGCTCTTCATGGGGATACCCGGATGGCTCGTAGACATGTTGCCGTTCACGATCCTGGCGGGATGGAC
>JBOGXG010000128.1:0-3934 GCA_050694195.1 Actinomycetota bacterium
GAAGCTCACGATCCCCTCGGCGACGACGTCGTTCGTGAGCTCCTTCGCCACGAGGGTAGGAGGCACCCTGCGTGGGTAACCGGTCAAGAAGTGCCCGACTTTCTTCTCGTTGACCTGTCTGAAGATCTCACCTGTCCTGATCCAAGCGCCGATCACCTGATATCCGTATTGAGCGAAGGCTCGAACGAGTTCCGTGAACTTAGGGCCGTCGAACCCGGCGACGCGTAGATCGTTGACGAGGTCGAGGTCGGCGAGCAGGCGCTGCAGGTGCCGCGCTTCGGAGGTGTTTTCGAACTCATCACACGAACGTTGTAGTCCAGCCGGGTCGGCTGAGGCCCCGTCTCTGCTCTCTGGAGGGTTTGCTTGCTCGTTCATGTGCTGTCTCTTCTTCGTGACTGAGCGGCGAGCGCGCCGTCACTCACTCATATAGGCCGACGGAGCTGATTCCCGCGCTCGTATCTCTCTTTTTTCGAGATTTTCGTCGGCGGGTGTCCCCACTAGGCATTCGGTCCTGCCCGGGGACTTTCCTTCCGAGGGGCTAGGCTCCGATTGGTTCCAGGGAGCAGCGCACCCCATCCGGCCGTCCTTCCCCGGGCCCGCCGTAAAAAAAATAGCGCTGACTATTATACCGAACACCTGTTCGATAAGGTGATCTGCATGGCACCCGGCCGCATGCGAGTCGAGCTCGTCCGCATCCGCCGCGAGATTCGTCGCGCCGCGGACGGTCACCGGGAAGCGAAGGCGATCCTTGACCAAGCGAGCCGCGATCATCAGAGGGTGATGCGGGAGCTGGCGACCGTCAAGAACAAGAACCTCCGTCAAGAGCTCCTCGAGCTGGCGGCCAAGGTCCAAGAGGAAGGCCGCCTCACCCGCCAAGCGAGCCGATCGTAGCAAGCAGGTATCGCTTGGATGCGAGTAACCCCATGCTTCACTGACTTGGGTCATCAACCGGCGGAATCACGAGACGTGGAGGGAAGCGGGATGCCAATACTTCCAGCTGAGATGCGGGGGATGGATGCTGATGATCCGGGATCTCGATTTACTTGGCGCGTGGCGATCATGGTTCGTGGAGCAGCTGAGCCAGGAGGCCCCGGGTTGGATACTTCGACGGAGAGTGGCGTTCGAGAGGTGCTGGGGTCTTCAGTTTTCGAGGAAGACGAGGACATCGGTCATCCGACATTCGTACGCGGGAGCATCGGACGGGGAGCGGAAGGATTCGCAGCCGTCTTGGAGTGGGTAGGCACGGCTGCCGGGGCGGGCCTGCTTGGAGGAATGTCCTGGGACGCTTTCAAGGGTCTAATCAAAGGCGCCAAGCGGTTGATGCGCAAGATCAGAGAAAAGGGCGATGACCGAGTATTCGTCTCGCGTGGTCTTGCAGTCCTGCTGGCCGCTGGCGCCGTCCTGGAGGAATACCCCAAGGCCGCACTCTCCGTTGAGGCAGCTGACGAACCCTCGTCCCTGGCTGGATATCCAACTCCTGAACTCAACTACGTCGCGATTGAGCCTTGGATCGTGACCCTGGTTGATTTCGGTGAGGGCCTTCGTCACATCGTCGTGGTTAGACCGACCGGTGCAATCGCCGGGAAACTCAAGGTTCCTCTCGAAGAGTACGAGGAGATCTACTTACCGATTCCTCGTGCAGACTCAGGGTGATGTCGGAACGCAAACTCATCCCCGTAGTGGACGACGAAGGCAGTCGCTTCGCGCAGTTCGTTCTGGGGCGAGGCCCGCTGCTTGCCAAGATGGTGCGCGACACCATCGATCTGAGTTCAGGCTCCTTCGCGGCGACCGTTCGATACAGCGAGCACGGCGACGACTGGCATACGGGTGAGGTCGACCCCGACCAGGCCCCTTCCGACGGAGGATGGGTGCGCGTCTTTAGGGCCTTCTATGAGGCAGGACTCGTCCCGATCCTTCATGACTTCTTGACCGAGCGGAGCCGCTCGTTGGTGTTCCACTACGACTGGCTGCAGCTTCCCCGGGACGCCTCGGTATGGCAGCGCATAGAAACGGAACGCTTCGGACCCCTCGAGATTTTTCCCCTACAGGTTTTCTACCGGGACGAGGGTTCCAGGCGCGAGATGTATGCCGCGGTTGGCGGCGGCGATATCGACGAGACGACGACCGAGTCGCTCCTCGATAGGACCTATGACCCTGTGCTCAACATCGTCTTCATGTTGGACGTGGACATCAGCACGATGCCGTTGCACGCACATCCGATCGACGAAGAGCGATTAGCCGAGCTGGCGCGACACGTGAAAGGACTTGCCCTTCGCTTCACGAGCTACGACGGTTATCTCATCTGGCAACAGTCCTAGATCCTCTAAACCAATCAGGAATGGTCCTTGCGGAGTCGGCCCTCACTGCCGCCAGAGCCCCCACCGCGTTCACCCCCGCGTGCAAAACGATCGGGGCGAGGAGGCCGGAGGTCCCGACCCGCAACCACGTCAACCCCAGCCCCGCGAACGTCGTGAACAGAACCGCGCCGATCACGGCGTTCACTATCTTGCGGTTGGAGGCCCCGGGGTCGTTGATCAGGACGCCGTTGATGGTGGGGGAGATATGCCACAACCCGAAGGCGACCGACGAGGCTTGTGCGGCAGAGAACGACGACAGTCCCGTGTCGAGCCACACCGCATACAGCACCCCCCGGAACATGACCTCCTCTGCGACTGCGGTCCCCAAGGGGATCCGGACCAGGGTGTAGAACGCGAGGGTGCTGCCATGCATCCCCGCCACGCGCCGATCTGCGATCAGCCGAGCGTGCCGCGATGACGCGATCCCGAAGAGGATCAGGGCGAAGGGAACCAGAAGAGCCACGGGGATGAAGAGATCGCCGACATCTCCCTCCAACCCCAGTTCGGGCCCCCCCACATCCATGGCGCTCGCGGAGACGACCGTCACAGTCACGGCGAACAGGAGGTTGAGGGGCACGTAGGCACTGCCGTGGAACGGCGGCCATCTGTTTACGACGTTGTTGTAGACGACCACCACCACCGACAGCAGTAGCGCGAATGCCATCTAGCGCTTACGCGGGCGAGTCATCAGAAGCAGCGGCAACGCGAAGAGCGCCGGCCCGATGATCCACAGCGGACGCGTGAGCCACCACTCGAGGCTCGGTTCCTCCGGAACGGAAACCGTCGCGTGCAGGAGAGCGAAGAACACGGCGAAACCCACCGTGTGCCACAGGAACAGCGGCATCGCATTGCGGGAGATCCACGTCACCGCTTTAGACAACTGCGGCCCATGCGCCCACCTGAGGATCCTTTCCCGGTTCGCCACCACGAGTCCCACCTGGAAGGTCAGCAGCGCGATGATCGGCAACGTCGGCGGGCCCATGTTGGAGAAGCGATCGGCCGCCGAGGTGGTCCCCACCATGGATCTCGGATAGAGGCCCATATTTGTCAGGCCCACGAGCGCGGCGAAGCCGATCAGCATGAGCGCGTGCCCGAAGCGCTTCGGCGCGGCCCGCAGCCGATCCCACGATCACCCGACCTGGTGAGCCGCCCCCCACACGAAGATCATGTTGAACCACGCCAGCTCGGGATACTCGAAACGGAAACGCAAGAGATCGATCCCCATGGCGCAGGCTACGAGTCCGATCGGAACGAGCTCGCCGAAGCGGCGGTCCAATGCGTCCCATATCGGCACGGTCACGACCATGACCATGTACACCACCAGGAACCACAGCGGCGACAGCACCAGCATCACCGCGCGCGGCACCCACGGATCGCCGCCCTCGTGCAGCAGCGCGACGGCGGTGCCGGCGCCGGCGACCACCGCGATGAGGACCAGCGCGGGGAGGCCGAGCTGCGCCGCGCGTTTCTTCACGAACCGCTTCCATGCACCGGGGCGGTCGTCGCCGGCAGAGGAACCTTCGAGCCCGCCAACGGGTGGGACGGCGACCATCACGACGGCGTACCGATCTTCATCC
>JBOGXG010000129.1:0-4303 GCA_050694195.1 Actinomycetota bacterium
GTTCCGATCTCGACCAGGCGGTGACGTGGCTAGGCAGCCAAGGATGGAGTAACGGCAGCGTCGGCATGACCGGTGCCTCCTACGACGGCTCCACGCCTTGGGAGGTGGCGTCGACCGGCAATCCATACCTGAAGACCATTGTCCCCGTGAGTGGTATCCACGACATATACAAGTTCATCTACGACCGGGGCCACAACGACTGGCGGTGGTGGTTCTTCGTTGCCGGCTACTACCACTACTACGGACAGGGGCAAGCGAACCCGGCCGGGGGGCGGGATCCGGACCGTTGGGCCAAGGCGACTTTGTGCGACAGCACGGAGGAGGCCCTTGGCGCGACTTTCGAGAGTTATCTCACGGGCGAGCGAGACAGTTTCGGTTACTGGGAGGCGCGCAACACCGACGACGAGATACTGAAGAATTATCGGGGCTCCGTCCTTCTCGTGCAGGGCCTTCAGGACTGGAACGTGTCTCCCGATCACCAATGGCCGTTCATCAACGAACTCGAGAAGCGAGGCGTCTACGTCGAGCAGATGTTGGGGCAGTGGGATCACACGTTCCCCGACGGCGGCCACGACGTGGGCCCGCGCGGCGACTATGCAGACATCCTCTTGGAGTGGTGGGACCGCTGGCTGAAGAGCGATGGCTCTGCGAACCTGGGCCCAAAGGTCGAGGTTCAAGACTCCGATCTGGAATGGCGGACCGAGACGGCCTGGCCCCCGGCCGACACCACCCGCGAGAGGTTGTATCTCTCCGCAGACGCAACGCTCACATCCGCTCCTCGTAAGGGGGAGGCGACCGCCCTGTTGGGGCCAGGGTCTCGCAACCGGTATTTCTACATAATCACCGACAACACATTCGTCTTTAACGACGCGCCGATCGATCACTACTGCGCCGACTGCGCGATGTTCACCAGCACCATCGAGGGTGACGATCTCAGGTTCGTCGGGATCCCCGAGCTCCGATTGCGCGTCACGCCTACCGGGCCCGGCGGATTCGTCGCGGCTTACGCGCTGCGTGTCGATGAAGATGGTGCTTGGCATCTACTGGGATGGGGAGCGAGCGATCTTCGGTTCCCGGATGACAAGGGCGAGCCCGAGGAGGTCACGCCCGGCGAAGAGATCAAGCTGCAGCTCCCGCTGCAACCGGTCGACGCGGTCCTGCACGACGGAGAGCAGCTGGTGCTCATCCTGGACCAAGGCCACGCCGACCACATGCCCACGGTTCCGTACTTCCCGGTCGAGCTGCGCTACGGGAGGGCGCTGGGGTCGCTCCAGTTCGAGACAACGACGCCCGGCGAGAGCGATTTCTTCAGGCCGCGGGGGCTTCCCGGATAGAGACCCATCGCGGTTCGGGTGGGCTGGGTCGGGGTCTGCCCGTCCGCGTGCGGATGTCATGCTTCGCTGATCGCGTGATCATCTGATGTGAGGAGTTCCCTAGGACATGGTTGAACCATGACGCCTTTCTCCGCCGTCGTCGCGGCGTCCGCGGGGGTCGCCGGAACGAGTTCTCGGTCCCGAAAGATCGCGCTTCTCGCGGAGCTCCTCGTGATGCTGGATCCGAGCGAGGCACCCATCGTCGTCGGATTCCTCACCGGCGTGCCGCGTCAGGGCCGCGTCGGCATCGGCTACTCCAGTGCCTACGGCATCGAAAGCGCGGCGGCCCCCACGCCGACGCTGACCGTTGACGACGTCGACCGAGCGATATCGGCCGTCGAGGCAACGGTCGGCGGCGGTTCGGCCGCAGCGCGCCGAGCGCTCCTCGAGGACCTGTTCGGTCGGGCGACCGAGCAGGAGGGCGACTTCCTCAAGAGACTCTTCACCGGTGAGCTGCGGCAGGGCGCGCTGGGAGGATTGATGCTCGACGCGATCGCGGCCGCGTCGGGCGTTCGCCCCGAGGTCGTCCGCCGTGCGGCGATGCTCTCCGGCGATCCGACCCGCACCGCGGAGATCGCGCTGACAGCGGGGGAAGAGGGGCTGCGCGCCGTCGGGTTCGAGATCTTCCAGCCCATCCTCCCGATGCTCGCCTCGACGGCCTCCGGTGTGGACGAGGCGGTGGCGACCTTCGAGCGTTCGTCGGTCGAATGGAAATTCGATGGCATCCGC
Source organism: Actinomycetota bacterium (assembly GCA_050694195.1). Lineage (GTDB taxonomy): Bacteria > Actinomycetota > CADDZG01 > CADDZG01 > WHSQ01 > JBOGXG01. The sequence goes on from JBOGXG010000129.1 coordinate 2,103, forward strand.
ATCCAGATCCATCGGCGCGACGACGACGTTCGCATCTATACGCGCAACCTCAACGACATCACTCACGCTCTCGGCGGGATCGTCGACGCGGTCCGCCGGCTCCCGGTGCGACAGGCCGTCCTCGACGGTGAGGCGCTGTGGATGGACGAGGGAGCCCCGGCCTCCTTCCAGGAGACGGTGTCCCGCATCGATCGCGAGGCGCCGCCCGAGGGGATAGTGACGTTCCTGTTCGACCTGTTGCATGTCGACGGCGAAGACCTGCTCGATACTCCGCTCGAGGAGCGCGCGGCGCGGCTGAACTCGATCGCTCCGCGGCTGAGGATCCCCGCGGTACTCACCTCGGATGCGGATATGGCGCAACGCGTGCTCGATGACGCGCTCGAAGCCGGACATGAGGGAGTTGTGGTGAAGGACGCCGCGTCGCTCTATGCCGCGGGTCGCCGCGGCAAGGCCTGGCGAAAGGTCAAGCCCGTAAAGACCTACGACCTCGTCGTGCTCGGTGCTGAGTGGGGTCACGGTCGCCGGCAGGGTTGGCTATCGAACCTGCATCTCGGCGCACGCGTCTCGGCCACGAACGAGTTCGTCATGGTAGGGAAGTGCTTCAAGGGTTTGACCGACGAGATCTTGCGCTGGCAAACGGAGGCACTCCTCGAACGCGAGACGGAACGCCGCGGTATCGCTGTCATGGTGCGTCCGGAGTTGGTCGTGGAGATCGCCCTGGACGGGGTGCAGAACTCGACGAGGTATCCGGGAGGCGTCGCGCTCCGTTTCGCGCGCGTGAAGCGCTACCGGCCCGATAAGGAGCCCGGCGAGGCCGACACGATCGAGGACCTGCGAGCTCTCTTACGGACGCGGTCGTAGAGAGGTAGCGATGAGTGAGGTCATAGGTACTAGACAGGAGGGGACGACGTGCGCGTGATGATGATGATCAAGGGAGACAGGGAGCCCGGCCACCTGCCGAGCAAGGACCTCATGGACGCGATGGGCAGGTACAACGAGGAGCTGTCGAAGTCCGGCGTCCTACTCGACCTCGCCGCTCTCCATTGGAGCGCGGAGGGGGTTCGGGTCGGGTTCCACAGGGGCGAGCGCACGGTGACCACGGGTCCCTTCGGCGAACCCATGGGGATCGTCGCCGGCTACTGGATCCTTCAGGTGAACTCGATGGACGAGGCCGTCGGATGGGCGAAACGGCTCCCGTTCGAGGCCGGTGGTGAGCCCGAGGCCGAAGGGGAGATCGAGATCCGCCGGCTGTTCGAGCCGGAGGAATTCGGTTAACGCGCAGTTCTTCGGGCACCCCGCGCGTGCAGCGAGGAACGCGTCAGGATCCGAGGCGGGGCTGGACCGGACGGAACTCGACCGGGGCGCCCGGACGACCACCGGCGCGTGACGCGTACTCGGGGACCCCAACGCAGGTGAAGAGCAGCGTTGCGAGGTCGTCCGGTTCGCCGAGTAGCGCAGGGACCTCCGAGTCGAGGAAGGTCATCCCGGACGCGCTTGCACCCAGAGCGTAAGCGGCCAGGTGCAGCCGGCCTTCGACGAGTCCGGCGGTGAGCTGGGCGTCGCGGTAGGTGCGGTCATCGAGCGTCGACAACGGCGCGGCCGCGATCGCGACGTAGGCCGCGTCGGCGGCGAGCGTTTGATCGAGACTGATCCGCATCAGTGCGTCGCGCAGGTCCTCGGTGCGCAGGGGCATCGATAGCTCGGGCCAGCGGTAGAGACCGGGTGTCAGATCATCGACACCGTGGACGGCGATCCAATGGGGAACTTCGACGCCGCGCATCGCCGCGGCCATGGGCCATTCCAGCAGGGGTCGCGGCAACGTCAGGGATCTATCCATCAGCCGCTGCGAGCCGCGTCGACGGACGATCTCATCGAGTGAGGTGGACGGGGGAACGTCCGACAGGACGGCACCCTGGGGCCACGGCGCGCCGAGTTCGTCCCGCTCGCCGGCGCGCTGTGCGGTGGTGCACAGCGGGAGCTCCACTGGAGGCAGTTCCCCATCCATCGCGGCTCCCGTCGCGCCGATCGCCGGCTCCCCTTCGCCGAACGACAGCAACGCCAGCGGATACTCGTGCACACCGTCCGCACCGACGAGTTGGCGCACCGCGGCGTCCGGGAAGAGCGATCGGAGTTGCGGAGTGATCCCGGCGCTGGCGATCCCCGCGGACAGCTGGGACAGAAGCGTCCCGGCGTCCCAGTAG